>CALBZH010000033.1 GCA_937889795.1 uncultured Syntrophobacteraceae bacterium
GGGGCTAGCCCGATAGCGACGCGACTCTACAAGCAGGGAAGGATAGAGGCATTCCCTCCCTGTTTGCACCTGGCTCCTTCAAAGGGAAAGGTTCGGATGCCTTAGTCTTGTTTGAAAGGGGAGGCGCTTTGGAGGCTGGGTTTTGAGGAGCCGTAGCAGAGATCCAGGCAACCAAACAGTTTGGCGCTTCACTGCCGCATTCTTGTTTACCCGCCCTGGCCGCTCCATACCAGGACGCTGATGACCGATTCAGTCACAATTGAGGCTACGTTCCTCACTCAAGCCTCTTCCTTGTCTGCCTTTTTGTGGCCTTCCCCTTTGCTGCGAGCTCCGGTTCGATCGTGGCAGCGAGCGGTTGGGTTTCTGTCTTGGATTTCATCTGCTTTCGGGCTTCGAGGTATTCTTGCAGCTTCTTCGGAAGCCCCCTCTTCTTGGCCGCCTTACTCCGAGCCTTGGAGATCGACCTCGCGACGAGGGATTGGTTGAGCTTGAATCCCCATTTCTTCTTATACTCACGTGGGCTCAGCCCATGGGTTTGCAAGTGCTTGGCGGTGAGTTGTCTGAGCTCAGCACCGCATTCCAAACAGACAACGATATCGTCTCGAATTGAATTCTTGGGGTCCGTGCTCGCAGGAGCAGTTCCTGCTTGGGCCACTTGTTCGCCGGTCCCGATCACATCAAGATTGCCATCTCCGGTCTCGGCCTTCTTCATCGTCGCGAGAGCGTCAAATACATTTCTCAACGATGAAACGATCTCTTCGGAGGACATTGAAGCGCGTGAAACCTGACCCTGAACGATTTCAGCGGCCATCTCCAACAGGCTTTTATTCATTCGTTTCCTCCTAGTCTTGAAGGATTCATAAAGGCACAGAACATAAATTCCTTGAGCTTCGCTGAAGAAGCATTATTACTCTGGCAAATTTGATTCATTGTGCGACATTGAATGTCATTGGCAAATAGCGCAAGCTTGGCTAATATCTTGAGCTAAGAACCCTGTCAACAAGCTTGTGAGGCATGTTGAACGAATTCTGTTGTTCCGATCTTTTTCTTTTGCGCCTGATCGGTTTCTTAGTCAGCAACAAGAAGGATAGCCTCAGGACATGCTCCAACAGTCGATAAACGTACTCAAAGCAGCCAAGGAGGAACACCATGTCCATGGATAGAGTCAAATCGCTCATGAAAGAGGTGGGTTGGGGTACGTTGGCGACTACAGACGGCAAGACGGTTGGCGCTCGGCCGATGGGAGGTTGGGCCTGGTTCGGAGAAGAGCTGTGGTGTGCCACGTCGGGAGCCTCGGAAAAGGTGGCTCAATTGAAAGCCGTCCCCTATGCGGAATACTGTTTCTGCAAGCCGGACGGTGAGCATGTGCGGTTAGCAGGACCTTGCAGCATCAGTACGGATAACGATGACAAGCTCAAGCTCTACCAGGCCGTGCCGCTGCTCAAGAACTACATCGCAAATCCCGCCGACCCTGACTATGTCGTCATACGAATGAAGCCTGATCGGATCAGGATCATCCAAAAAGACATGACTTATCAGGAAGTGACGCTGAGTTGAATCAAGGCAATCCCGCGTGGAAGCGATTACCGCTCACCGAAGGAAGCCGATCGCCGCTTTTGATGGCCATTGGTGCCGATGATCTTTCATCCGAAACGTGGTAGAAGAATGCACGCGCAAAGCAAAGCCGTTTTCCAAGGTCTGATTCCTTGTGAGGAGTCGGAGCGCAACTCGGATCCCAAGGAGGCCGAAACATGAGCAAGAGCGCAGATACCAAAAAGGACGTCAAGAAGAAACCGGCGAAGACAATCAAGGAGAAAAAGGCCGAAAAGAATGCCAAAAAGGCAGCCAAGCGCTCTTGAAGAAGCCAGGAAAGGCTGCCTGCAATCTTGAGAAGTGTCACGCAGAGTCTTCGGAAGAACCGTCGATGTGAAACCGATTGATCAGGACCACTACGGCCGAACGGTCGAAAGCGTCATCTAGTCATAGTCAGCTTTGACCTCAAATCGTCCGCCCGTCGGTATTGCATAGAGGGTTCCCGGGCCTGAGTGCATTCTCAATCCAATATTGGAGCGATCGAAGACCCGCCCGTATTCACTCGGCACCATCTTTCTGGATCCGTCAATTTGCTCTGATCAGGTGAGATCATCACCAGGAACGAGAGGGGACAAGCCATGATGATGCAGATTGTAAGATTCAAGTCCCAGTTGCCACGTGAAGAAATCTTGGCGGTCGCTCGAGAGCGTGCTGCCATGTTTCGAGAAGTCTCTGGGCTTCTCCAAAAATACTACCTTGATTCCGAGGAGCCGGGTTCCTACGCAGGGGTTTACATTTGGGATTCTGTCGAGTCGATGATGCGGTTTCGCAGCTCCGATCTGGCTGCGAGCATTCCCGCGGCCTATCGTGTGACCAAACCACCTGAAATCGAGATCCATGAGATCGTTTTCACGCTCAGGTAGCAACTGTGCCTCGGGCTCCTGCCCATGACCTTCCGGAAAACGCGAAGCCCCGGTTCAATGCCCGGAGACGAAAGAGCGAGTGGACGTCGGACCACGGCTTTCCCGAGCAGCACAGCGCAAAGACCCACTGAACCGGGATGGAAACCGCGCCGAGGAGGACGAAGTACAGGATCACTCCGACGATTAGATCCAACGGTCTTTTATTATTCAACATTTATCTATAATGGATAGCCGTTATACCGCAAAAAGAGGCTGGAAAATACCCCTTGCAACTTCTCTTGCCCTCCTATTATTAGCAAAACAGCAAATAAACACTTGAGTGAGTCTTTTCCATCCACACTTCAAAATCATTTCCTTTTCCTACTGCTCTCTACTTCGGTTTAGGGGTAATCCCAAACAGGCGGATGATCTTTATTCGGTGGATGAAGCCATGGAATCGCCTGTCAAGACCCAACAGAGCCCTATCTCCTTCACCGGCACGGTGCGGCACTTCAGGAATCACGGCCAGACCCAGAGGATATTCTGATCAACCAGTGAGGGTTTCTTGCTGGGCCTTCGGCTCCAGCTCTTGTGAAGAGACCCTGTCGAAGACGCCCATGAGGGGGCGACCTGCAAGACCGTCGACGGTCGCGACTCACAGTCTCAAACGTCGTCACCCATTGTTGGCCGCCACGGTCATGCGCTTCAATAGGCCGAGCCATGGAAGAGAAGGAGGCATGACGATGAACGAAGAGACAAGAGGCAAGCAGCCAGAGGAGCCGGATCCTCGGCACAAGATGGATGGAGTGCTGCGTCGCTTGCTCGAATTGGAGGATGCGGCCCTCCGCAAGCGAGTCACTCAGGACCGGCAGCGATTGACTCGCCTGAAGAAACGGATTGCCGATGAGGTGATCCAGGCCGTACCCGGGGGGTTGGATCGGCACCCGGTAGGCGCGAAGCGTGAGGATGTCTCCTCCGGTGAGGTGGAGCAGATCCGAAGCCACCTGATTCAACTTCGCGAGCGCGAGCTGCTGCCAAACCGCATCGCAGCGCTGGTGGAGCGCGATGTCCTTCCCAAGGTACACGTGCGGGCGATCGTCACCTTCACCGGCAACCGCAAAGACTTGGAGGGTCTGGGGTTCCAGGTCCGTGCCCAGGCTCAGGATGTCTTCACCGTGGTGGGGACTCTCCGGCAGCTCAGGACTCTGGCGGCACAACCCGCCTGCCGGAGGCTGCGGTCGCCGCGCATGTTCTTTCCAGCGGTTGAAAACGCCAGCGCTCAAGCGGAGATTGCCGCCGTGCACGACCCCAGGCCATTGAATCCCAACGGCTACCAGGGAAACGGCATCGTGGTGGGCATCATTGACAGCGCCCTGGATGTGACCCACCACACCTTCCGCGACCCAGGCGGGACGCACGGCACGCGGTTGCTCTACTATTGGGTTCAGTCGCCCTACACGCGGAATGCGGCTGGAGATGTCGTCTGGCCCACCCTGGCCACCCTGCCGGGCCAGGATCCCGCGGCCTGGAGCGCAGCCGGCGCTGCAGGCACGCGCCCCAACTTCAACGCTTTCAACTACGGGCGTCTCTACACCCAGGGAGCCATCGACACGGCCATCGGGCTGGCCAGCCCGTACGGGACAGGCAACAATCAGATCTGCTGCGAGCCCTGGTACCAGGTCACGGCAACCGGCGTTTCGAGCGAGCACGGCACCCATTGCGCCGGAATCGCCGCCGGCAACGGACGCGAGGCGAACTGGAACACCAATCCCACCCACGTGGGTGCGGCCCCGCAGGCCACCATCATCTATGTGTGCACCCGGCTCCTCAGCGCGGATGTGAACCGGGACGGCACGTGGGAAGACGCCATTCTGGACGGAATCGATTTCATCTTTCGCGCCGCCGACTTCCACAACATGCCGGCGGTGATCAGCATCAGCCAGGGGAACAACCTGGGGCCGCACAACGGAGCCTCCGACAGTGACCAGGCGATCGACGCCTTCCTCAACTCATTTTTCGATCGTTCGGTGGTGCTGGCGGCCGGCAACGACAACGACGAAAATGGTTACCGCAGCGGCAGCCTGGCCGGGACCGGCACGGTGAGCTTCGCCCTCACCGACAACCGGGACGCTCCCTGCTACCTGGACATCTGGAACAGCGGCCCCGAGCTGGACTATCGGATCGCCCACGGGGGAACGGACTCGGGCTGGCGCACCGCGGGGCAGGACTACACGGGAAACATCGGGGGGCACGATATCCAGGTTGACCGGGACGCGGATCCTGGCGGAGGTCTCAGAAACATCCGCATGTTTTTCGAAGACGCCCTGTTGGCCGATGTTTACACCATTGAGCTGCGGAACCCGCACGCCACGCAGCAGGCCGACTACCACGTGTGGACCGGCTCGCAGGGGTGGTGGGCGACCGTGGCCGGCTCATCCCAGAACGCCCGCACCCTGGCCGATTCCGCTTGCTGCAAATCCGTGCTGACCGTTGGGGCAGCCCTCAAGGTCATTCCCGCCAATCCCGCATCAGGGGAGCAGGTGACGGCCTACAGCGGCGCCGGCTTGACGGTAGACGGACGCATCAAGCCCGAGCTCGTGGCCGTGGGCGACTCGGTCTTTTCGGCCGCTTCCGACCAGGCCAGCGGCTGGGTCCAGAAGAGCGGCACCAGCATGGCGACGCCCCTGGTGGCCGGGTCGGTCGCGCTGCTCTTCGACGCCTACCGCCGGGCACCGCTCAACCTGCGGCTCAACCAGGACTCGATCAAGGCTCTGCTCATCCAGCACGCCAACCGGTTGAATCTGAGCCTCGACCCGGCGCAGCCAGGCTACGTGGCCGAGCAGCGCAACCGGTACGGCAACGGCCGGCTTCGCCTGATCGATGCCATCGACCAGAGCCAACCGCCCCCCGATGTGGACGTGTGGATCCGCACCGCCCACGACGACTACGGCCAGGAGCCTTATAACGGCGAGTGCTTCTGCGGTGCACCGGACATCCGCGTTTGCCAGGCGGGCACCAATAACGAGATCACCCAGCTCACCTGGGGCACGACCTATGACGTGAAAGTGACGGTCCGCAACCTGGGCGATTCGAACGCCGTGGGGACGACCGTGCGGTTGAAGTACACCACCCCCCACACCGCACCCAACAGCTGGTTCGAAGCCGAAGACGCCGGCAACAACAAGCTCTCGCAGACGGTGACGGTAAACGCCATGGACCAGGAGGAGCTGATCTTTCACTGGCGCCCCGAAGCGGCCGAGCTGAGCGCCCCGGCCGGGCAGACGCACTTCTGCCTCCTTGCCGAGGTGGATCACGCTGCCGACCCCCTCACTTTTCCCGCCCCGACCGCCGCCGGGGGCAGTGCCTGGGCGACGAACATCAAGGGCACCAACAACGTCGCTCTGCGCAACCTTCACATCCAGTGACGAGGAGGAGGAGATGAGCCCATCAACCGATGCCTATTTCTGGACCGGCAAGCAGCCTTTCCGTTTGAACGCAAGCGGCCTGAAAGAGGACACCCTGCGGATCGTTCCCAAGGACCGCAAGACGGAGACCCTGTTCACACTGCTTCTTCCGACCCTTTGCATCACCTACGCGGACATGAAGTTCCAGAACGCGGTCGGAGGCCTGCAGGCCAATTACCCGGCCTCGAAGGTTTACGGACCGACCTACTTCGACCCACCGGTCGAGATCCACGGGGAACAGGAGATCGAACGATTGACCTATATCCGTGGCGCACAGAGGGTGGTGATCGGACGGAAGGAGACACGGGTGGAATTCCCTTCCTGGAAGGAGCTGGTGATCCCCCGTCTCCGGCTGGACCAGAAGGCCCCGGCCGAAGCGGTCTTGTCCGCCGACCACGTTCCCGTACGCATCGATGAGCCGCTCTCGGTGCTGGTGATGCAGTTCGCCGATGGCCGGCATATCGGCGGCGTGAACATCCGGGCACACCACCCCAAGTACAGGCCGCCTCAGATCAAGCAGGAGTACGACCTGTGGGTGCGCGTCCTGGATGCTGGCAAAATGGAGCCCCTGGTGGAAGCACGTGTGGACATCTGGCACTGGGACCCGGCAGCCGTCGGATCCGCGGGACCCGGAGCCTTCCGCCTGGACGATCAAAAGTGGACCGTCGGAAACGGCTGGATTTCCGCTCCCGGCCGCCCATCCGGCGAGCTGGAAGCCGTGACCGTGCATTTGCCCGGTTGGCGCGTGACGCCTCGCTGCTACCGCCCGCTCCCCGGGCAGCCGGTGCAGCTCACGTTGCGCGCCTGGCGGATGCAGCCGTCCGTGATTCGCTATGTTTGGCTAAAAGGCAGCACGCTGGAAGGCATGGCGGCCCTGTGCGGTCAGGACCCTCAAGCGCTCTTGAAGCTCAACGGGCTGCGAGATGCTTCGGCGCTGCGGCCCGGCGTGCGCATCAGCCTGCCCTGTCATGCTGGAGCGCTGCGTCTGGATCCCGGGGAAACGCCCCAAGCGGTGGCGGAGCGGTTCCATTATGAGGATCCCAAGGTTTTGGCCGAGGCCAACGGCTTGGCCGACCTGGCGGAATACGACGGCACCCTGGACCTACGCCTGCCCGGATGGCATTTCTTCCACGCCCGACCCGGGGATACCCTGGAGACATTCGATCGCCTGTTCAACCGCTCACCAGGCTCGTGCGTGGCGGCAGGGCGAGCCTTTCGCCCCCACCCCGGCTTGCTTTACTCGGGAGAAGTGGTCGGCGTGCCCGTCGGTACAGCAAGGTGAAAGTCATCAATCATACGAACGTGATGCCAGCTGCTGGATGCCGATTTGAACAGAACTTTTGAAGTCTTCCAGACCTTCGATGGTTTTGTAATA
>CALBZH010000034.1 GCA_937889795.1 uncultured Syntrophobacteraceae bacterium
CACACGCTCAGCAGTGAGGGGCAGAGCCCATTCTGTTGGCCAGCGGGAATTGCTGTCATTACAGCATCGTATCGGAATGGGGACCGAAGGAAAAGGGTGCCTTCAGGAACGTTCGTGCCTCGATTCAAAGTCGCGTGGACGAGGTTGTAACCCATTACAGATCTACGCGCTACCATGAAGGGCGTCTCCGTTGGGCATGGCCTTCCTTGTCGATGATTGCAGCTTAGAGGAACGAAGGACGGGAGAAGAACGCCATGGTTGTTAGCCGGTCGAAAGGTTGGTTGCTTGAGCCAAATAACAAAGCCTCAATTTAAGTTCCTCGATCGCTTCGGCTCCACCGTACCCTGTAGGCTATTGCCGTTGTCTTCGATAATAGTAGACCTTCCCATCTGCAGCCTTATACCTAGGGAGATCGTAGTTGACCATAGCAAAGATAAGGCTATCTAAACTTTCATGATTCATGAGCACGATTTATGTATTCAGTGAGATCAGATTTGTTGTATTGATATCTGAGTCGTGTCGTCTTGTAGAAGGTGGAGGGAGCCAGCGCAGCAGTTGAATGTGCTCCATGTGTTTGCTGGTGAATATCGAGTGAGTGTCTTCGGGGTGATTCAGGGGGGGCAATGAGGCGGGTCCGACGTGGAGCATTTGGGGATATCGCGTTCCGGCGCAGGGTCTTGTTCTGTTTCGGCCTGACACTGCTGAGCCTCTGGGGATGTGCCTCGGACGGCAAGTCACCGGGGGATGCGGCTGCTCGAATCGATCTGGAGGCAGCTCGGGAAGCTCCGGCCCAGCATCCGAGCGCCCCACCGGTCCCACAGGATCCCGACCCGCCGACGGTGGCTCGCGAGTCATCAGCCAGCGGCGGCTTGGCTCTCGATCAAGCGATCGAAGAAGCGCTTCAAGCCAGTCCGGACCTCGCTCAGATTCGAGCGCGCATCGATGCAGCCAACCAGCAGGTTCGCCAGGCTGACGCGGCCTTCTATCCACGGATCGTCTTTTCTGAGGAATTCAACCTCACGAACAATCCCGTCTTTGCGGCCATGAACATCATCAATCAACGGCGGCTTCTGGCATCGACGGACTTCAATAACCCTGGGGAGCAGCAGAATTTCATGACGCGCTTCCAGGGGGAGTGGGTGTTGTTCCAAGGGGGGAGCCGATATTATGACCGGGGAGCGGCCGTTCAGCAACGGAAAGCGGTTGCTTCGGAGCTTCAAGGGGCGCGCAATCAGCTTGTGGCGCGGGTTACGGAAGTCTACTACCGATGGCTGCAGGCGCTGTCGTTCATCGGGGTGGCCGAAAAGGCTCATGAGTCAGCCAAGACCGATGAGCGAATCGGTGCCGCAAAGCTTCGGGTGGAGGCTGCCCTTCCGAGCGACCTGGCGCGGCTCAAAGCCCGGACCGCCGAGATGGAAGGCAATCTCGTGTCCGCCAAAACGGGTGCCCGTAAGGTCCAGGCGGCCATGGAGCGGCTCCTCACGCGGACGGTGCGAGACGCTGAAATTCCGGATCCAACGTTTGATCAGGCTTCTCTCGGCGATCTCGGTGCCATGCGTGGTCGCGAGGATTTGGTGAAGAAGGCGCTCGACCAGCGGCCTGAGATGACGGCCGTGCGCTCTTTGGTGGAGGCTGCCAGAAAACGGGTGCGCTCGGCGCAGGGAGGTTTTCTCCCGAGGCTCGCCACGAGCGGTCAGTACCAATGGGATACTCGGGAGTGGAGCGAAACCCCGAACAGCTGGCTGATCGCTGTTCAGGCTACGTGGCCGCTCTTCGAAGGCGGCTTGACGATGGCCCGAATCAAAGAAGCACGGGCGCGGCTAGCGGAAACGGAATCGAAAGGGCGGCAGGTCGAGCTTGATATTGCGCTCGAGGTGCAGCAAGCGGCGCTTTCCGTGGAAGAAGCAGCGGAGAAGATCCGCGTGGCCGAGGAACGGCGGAAATGGGCCGCCAAGGCCCTGGAAGAAGTGCGGCATCAGTATGACCGGGGGGCGGTAGGCGTTGACGGTCTGCTGCAGTCGGAGGTCGCCTGGAATCAAGCCGAAGTGGGAGCCATGGCGGCCCGGTTCGATGGGATGATTGCACAAGCCGCTCTCCGCATGGCCCTTGGCGATTTTTCGGCCAGGCTCGATGGGCTGAGCTCCGAACAATAGGCCGCGGGGAAGACTGCTTAGAAGGGGATTTGGAGCCGTGACGCAAGAATCGCAGGCAAGCAGGAAGGCACACTTGGTAAAGGAAGGCGGGAAGCTGGCTGCCATGGTTGCGGTCCTCGTTGTCCTCATGATGTGGCTTTCCGGGGCGTTCCTGAACAAGGTCGAGCCGCAGCCCCCCAGGGAGAGCAAAGGGACTCCGCCGCCCAAGACGGTAAAGATCGAAAAACAGCGCTTCCCGCTCGTTGTGGAGCAGGTGGGGACTTTACGGGCGAAGACCGAGGCGCAGGTGTCGAGCCGAATCATGGCTCAGGTCAAGGAAATCCACGTTGCCGAAGGGGATCAGGTGTTTGGCCCCGAAGTCCCCGGTCACGAAGGATCCGTTCTGGCGGTGCTGGAAGATGCGGACATCCAGGCCAAGCTGCGCCAGGCCCAGTCACAAGTGGCGGGTGTGCAGAAGGCGGTGGAGGCCGCGAAAGCGCAAGCTGAGTCGGCGAAGGCCAACCGTGAGCGGGCCCAGTTGGAATTTCGGCGCACGGATTCCCTCCGTCGCGATCAAGCCGCCACGGGGCAGCAATGGGAGACCGCTCGAGCCCAGAAGGACATGGCTGAGGCCCAGTTTCAGGCGGCATCGCACGATATCGCCCGGCTGCAGGCTCAAAGAGCTCAGGCCGAGGCTGCTGTTGCCGAGGCGCGCTCGTTTCTCGACTACAGCGTGATCCGGGCCCCTTTTTCCGGCAAGGTACTCAAAAAGATGGTGAATGTCGGGGACATGGCGGCTCCGGGACAGCCGCTCTTCTTTCTGGATTCGCCGAGCCAGCCGGAGCTTCACACGGATTTGTCGGAATCTCTCCTGCCTCATCTGCGTGAAGGCATGGAGCTGGATGTTCGCATCGATGCGATCGGCCGAACCGTGAGCGGAAAGCTTCGGGAGATTGTCCCCAAGTCCGACCCGGCCACCAGAACGGTCCGGATCAAAATAGAAATTTCTCCCGAGCCCGGCCTGGTCAACGGTCTTTTCGCTCGAGTGCGCATTCCGTACGGGTTCTACGAGGGGCTGGTGGTGCCGACGTCCGCGGTCCGCCGAGTGGGTCAGCTGCAGATGGTGGCGGTCGTCGGGAAGGATGGCCAGTCCATGCGCCGCTTCGTGACTCTCGGGCAGTCGGATCCTTCGATTACCGAAGTGCTCTCGGGGCTCGACGCGGGCGAGGAGGTCATCGTTCCATGACGTCCAAACCGCCCGAATCCCATCACTGGATGAACAAAGTCGTCGAAGCGTTCCTGGAAGGCAACCTGTCGGTTTTGCTGATCCTGGTCAGCTTGATTTGCGGGGCCGTGTCGCTTGCCGTGACGCCCCGAGAAGAAGACCCGCAGATCGTCGTGCCCATCGCGGATGTCCTGGTCAGTATGCCGGGTGCCTCCGCCAGGGAGGTTGAACGGCAGGTCGCTACCCGACTCGAAAAGCTGCTCTACCAGATCGACGGCGTGGAATATGTCTACTCGACGAGCTATCCCTCCCAGGCGATCGTGACGGTGCGATTCTATGTAGGGGAAGACCGGGAGCGCAGCTGGGTCAAGCTCAACAACAAAATCCAGAGCAACGTCGACCAGATTCCCCCCGGTGTCACCGGTTGGGTCGTGAAGCCCGTGGAGATCGACGACGTTCCCATTGTGAATCTCACGCTGTTCAGTGAGCTCTACGACGATTTCGCCCTGAGGCGTATGGCCGAGGAGCTGGAAATCAGGCTTCAGTCGGTGAAAAACGCCGGCAAGACCTATCTCGTCGGCGGCCGGGAGCGTCAGGTGACCGTGCAGCTCTCCCCAGTTCGAATGGCCAGTCGCGGAGTGGCTCTGCAGGACTTGCAGCGGGCGGTTCAGGGAGCGGGGTATGCGGTCGAGGCGGGGGCTCTGGTTCAGGATAACCGGGAGGTTAAGCTCGATGCCGGGCGGTTCCTGAGGTCGGCGAGAGAGGTCGATGACCTGATTGTCGGCGTGCAGGACGGCCGCCCCGTGTATCTCAAGGAAGTCGCCGAAGTGAAGGATGGCCCGGACGAGCCGGCGACGTACACGCGGATCATGCTTGGGGAGCTGGCTTACACGTCCAAGGATCCCAATGCGGAGCATGAAGCGTCTCCCGAAGGGCTTCAGCGGCGGGTGGATTATCCGGCGGTGACCGTGGGCGTGGCCAAGCGAAAGGGAACGAACGCCGTCTGGGTATCCGATGAGGTGAAGCGTGAGGCGGAGCGGTTCGCGAAGGAAGTGCTCCCGGCCGGTGTTCATTTGCGGGTGACTCGGGATTTTGGGAAAACGGCCGACGAGAAAGTGAACGAGCTCGTCGAGGCACTGATCGTCGCCATTGCCATTGTGGTGGTGCTTCTCGCCTATTCACTGGGCTGGCGTGAAGGGCTGATCATCGCGCTTGCCGTCCCTGTCACGTTCAGCTTCACGCTTCTCATCAACCTCTTCCTGGGATACACGATCAACCGTGTGACGTTGTTTGCCCTCATCCTGTCGCTCGGCTTGGTGGTGGACGATCCAATCGTGGACGTCGAAAACATCCACCGTCATTTTGCCATGCGCAAGGAGCCGCCGCGCCAGGCGGTCATCAGTGCCGTGAACGAGGTCCGACCGCCGGTTATTCTGGCGACATTCGCGGTCATCATCTCCTTCGTGCCCATGTTCTTCATCACCGGCATGATGGGGCCTTACATGGCTCCCATGGCGCTGAATGTTCCGGTTGCCATGTTGATGAGCCTGCTCGTGGCGTTTACCATCACGCCCTGGCTGTCGCTCCACTTTCTCAAGCATTCGCCGAGCGAGGGGGGACACGGAGAGCAGGCTGTCGAGGACACGGGTCTGTACAAAACCTATGCGCGCGTCATGATGCCCCTGTTCAAGAGCCGGAGGCGCCGTTGGGGCGTGCTTGGTGGCGTCATGCTGCTGCTCGGGTTTGCCGGCTGGCTGGTGGTCTCGCACCGGGTACCGCTCAAAATGCTGCCGTTCGACAACAAGAACGAGCTGCAAGTGATCGTGGACATGCCCGAGGGCAGTCCGTTGGAACGGACGGAAGGGGCCGCCTTCGCGCTTGCGGCCTATTTGGGAGGAGTGGGCGAGGTGACCGATGTGAGCACGACCGTGGGAACGGCGAGCCCCATCGATTTCAATGGCCTGGTGCGGCATTACTATTTGCGCCGGGGTCCTCATGTGGCGGACGTTCGTGTCAACCTGATCGGCAAGAAGCTGCGCACCCAGCAGAGCCATGCGCTCGGACTGCGGCTCCGAAACGACCTGACCGCCATCGCAGAGGCTTACGGGGCGAATATCAAGATCGTCGAGAGTAGATCGGAAGAGCGTCGTGTAGGGAAAGAGTGTAGATCTCGGTGGTCG
>CALBZH010000035.1 GCA_937889795.1 uncultured Syntrophobacteraceae bacterium
CGGGTCATCCTGGTCGAGGAGCCTCTGGCCGCCTTCTATGCCTGGCTTTCCAGGCACCACGAAGACTGGCAGACGACCATGCAGCCGGGACAGCTGATCCTGGTGTGCGACGTGGGGGGGGGAACGACCGATTTCACCCTTGTGGCAGTCCGTGAGGGGGAGCACGGCACGCGATTCGACCGGCTGGCCGTGGGAGACCACCTCATGCTGGGCGGCGACAACATGGACCTCGCGCTTGCGCGCCATATCGAGGTGCAGTTGTTCGGCCAACCGGGACATATGGACACGCGCCGCTGGCACCAGCTCTGGCATCAGTGCCGCAAAGCCAAGGAGCTGCTGCTGTCCGACACTGTCAGTCAGCGGGACCACGTGGACATCGCGGTCGTCGGCACCGGCAGGAAGCTCATTGCGGACACCCTCAAGGCCAGGCTCACCCGCGAGCAGGTGCAATCCATCATCCTGGAAGGTTTTTTCCCCAAAGTTGCTTTGAGCGACCACCCTCAGATATCCCGCCGGGCGGGTTTGACCGAATGGGGACTTCCTTACGTTCAGGAAGCGGCGGTCACACGCCACCTGGCCGCTTTCTGGGAGCGGTTTCGATCCCTCCTGCACCAGGAAACCGGACGGGCTTCTCTCTCCCCCGACTATGTGCTGTTTAACGGGGGGGCTCTAACGCCCGCTTCGATCCGTCAGCGGATCCTGGACGTCATCCAGGGCTGGTTCCAGGAGGAGACCGGAGCGGAGTGGGCACCGGTCGAGCTTGAAAACCCGCGACCCGAGCTGGCTGTTGCCATCGGAGCGGCCTACTACGGACTGGTGCGCCTCGGTGAGGGCGTGCGCGTGGGGGCAGGAAGCCCACGATCGTACTACGTTTTGGTCTCGAGTGATGGGAGCTCGGAGACGGAGCCGGCCGAGCCGGATTCGTTGCGGGCTGTCTGCCTGGTTCCCAGGGGAACGGAGGAAGGGTTCGAAACCGAGATCTCCCAGCCGGCTTTCGAAGTGCTCGCGAACCAACCGGCCGCCTTCCAGCTGCTCTGCTCGAGCACCCGCCTCGGAGATCGTCTCGGGGAGGTTTTGACCGTCCCCGAGAGCGAGGTCACCGTGCTGCCCCCCATCCGCACGGTCCTTCGGTTCGGCAAGAAGGGCACGGCTCAGACGCTCCCTGTCCGGCTGGCGATCCGCCTGACAGAGGTCGGAACGCTCGAGCTCTGGTGCCAGTCCCAGCAAAGCGCCCACCGCTGGCAGCTTCAATTCGACGTGCGCCAGGGAGGGGAAGTGATGGCGCAGGACACCCTTCCCGAGGGAGAAACCCTTGATGCGAGCCTTGTCGAGGAGGCCGGCAGCATCATCCGTCGAACGTTTGGCGGGGCTCGCGACGAGGGTGCTTGCTCCCCCGAGAGACTGGTGAAGTCATTGACGGCGGCACTCGACCTGGGACGGGATAAGTGGCCCACGTCCCTCATCCGAAAGCTTGCGGACGCCCTGCTCGACTGTCGTAAGGACAGGGGTATCACGGCCCAGCACGAGGCGCGATGGCTGAATCTTCTGGGATTCTGCCTGCGCCCGGGCTTTGGTGACCCCTTGGACGAATGGCGCGCCAAGGAAATCTGGAAGCTTTTCCACCAGGGACCGGTCTTTGCGCGTCAGCCCCAGAACCGCTCCGAGTGGTGGATTTTCTGGCGCCGCGTGGCTGGGGGCCTCAACGCCGGTCAACAGCTTCATTTTTACCAGCAGGTCTCGACGCTGCTGCCGACCGGGGAGAAAAAGAAGAAGGGGAGCAAGACCCTGGCAAAGATTTCGAGCCCCCAGGAAGAGCTGGAAGTGTGGATGGCCTTGGCCAACATGGAGCGCCTCCCCGCGGCCACCAAGCGGGATCTCGGCACCACCCTTCTGTCCCGATCTCGGAAGCTGAAAAACCAGGAGCTCTGGGCGCTCAGCCGCTTCGGTGCCAGGAGTCCCTTTTACGGCCCGCTCGATTTGGTCGTCCCGAAAGAGATTGTCAGCGAATGGGTCGCGAACCTCATGGGCCTGCAGCTCGATCCAACCGAGAACCTGGCGCGGTCCCTCGTGCATCTGGCTCGAATGACGGGCGACCGGGAGCGCGACCTTCCACAGCCCGAGAGGGAACGGCTGGGAGACTACCTGTCCGGCCTTCCACAGGGGGAGCGATTGCGCGAAATGCTATTCCGCCCCGAAGCGTTCGACGCTCAGCGGGAGCGGGACTGGATCTTCGGCGAGTCACTCCCGACAGGCCTGATCCTGACGGAGTGAATTCTTGAGAATCATGCTCTACTGCCAGCACGTTCTGGGGATCGGGCACTTCTTCCGCGGCATGGCCATCGCGCGTGCCCTGGCAGGGCATGACGTGCTCTTCGTCGAGGGCGGGGAGCCTCTGAAGGGCTTCGATCCGCCGGCCCACGTCAAACGCCTCTTCCTGCCCCCCCTCATGATGGATCCGGAATTTGATCACCTGCAAGCCCGAAGCGTCGACCTCGACGGTGTCAAAGCAGCGCGGAAAGAACTGCTGCTGGAGGCCTTTAAGACCTTCGCCCCCCATGTCCTGTTGACGGAGCTCTTCCCCTTCGGCCGCAATCAGTTCCGCTTCGAGCTCATACCGCTCCTGGAAGGCATCCGCGCCGAAAAGTGGCCAACCCAGGTGCTCTGCAGCCTGCGGGACATTCTCGTGGAAAAACCGGATCAAGCGGCCTACGAGGAACGGGTGCTCGGCAGGCTTAACGATTTTTATGACGCCATCCTGGTGCATTCGGACCCGCGTGTTTTTTCCCTGCAGGATACCTTTTCGCGCGTGGCGGCCATCCGACCTCCGATTCATTACACTGGATACGTGGCTCGTGAAGTCCCCGCTGAGCTCCCACGCGCGGAATCAGGTGTCCGGTTTTCAGGTCATCATTCAGGTCATCATCCAGTTGCGTTGTCCCGCGCGAATTCCCCCCTTG
>CALBZH010000036.1 GCA_937889795.1 uncultured Syntrophobacteraceae bacterium
TTGCTGTAGCTGTCGCAGCCCGTCCAGGCGCAGTTGCCGCAGCACAGGGCCGATGGGCCCCGGTCACGCATTTCTTCGAAACCTTTCGGGTGCATGCGGGCGAGGAGCTTTCGAGGAAGGTCGGCCCGGTTTTCGAGCCGGCTCAACCGGCACGGATCCTGGAAGGTCAGAGCGCGATCGATTCTTTCAAACCCCACCGCTCCCTTGTCGATCTCGCGCTCCAGCACGTCGTAGAGGTGTGTGACCCGGAAGGGTACGGAAATGCCCTGCTCAGGGTAATCGTGGGTGAAGGTCCGGTAGCATTCGGGACAGGCCGTCACGATCTCCTCGATTCCCGCCTGTTCCATGGCTTCCATATTGAGCTTCGCCAGCCGGAGGTAGTTTTCGAGATCGCCCGACCACAGCAGATCGTGCCCGCAGCACCGTTCTTCGGAAAGCACGGTCGGTGTGATGTCGAAAAAGTTCAGCAACCGAATGGAATCCGCCAAGATGTCCCGGGTCTTGACGCCCAGGTGTCCCCCGAAAAACGTATCGAAGTACGGAGCGCAGCCTCCGAAGAACAGGACCTTGCTTTCCGGGTCCGTCTTGACGTCCTCGGGCAGCCAGTCCCAGTGCTTGGGCTTGAGGTGCGACGAGGTCATGGTGCGCATCAGGGACTGAAAAAACCCGTCGTGGGCCTGATGCCCCTTCTTGCCGCTCCGGCTTTGGATGCGTCGCATTTCACGGATGAACTCCGGGAAATCCACAGCCGACGGGCACCGGTCGTAGCAGAGTCCGCACGTGAGGCACGACCAGACATCCCGCTCGACGGACGGCGAGTCAAGGGAGCCCGAGATGATGGCGTTGGCCAGACCACGGGGCGAAAAGGGCTTGCCCACAAGGGTCAGGGGGCAGGCCGAGGAGCATTTGCCGCAGTCCTGGCATGCGTAGACGTCGTGCGTGGAAAGGAGCCGCCGGATGTCAGCGTCCTCCGTCGGCTCGACCGGAGCCCTCGGCGTGGGGGAGACCGGACTTTTTCCGATTGCTTGGAGGCTAGCTGCGAAATCCTGGAGAAAGGCAAGTAATTCCGTCGCCTGTTCGGGAAGGAACGTCGCCCAGCGGAGTCTCTCCTTGCGCAGTCCGAGCAGATCAAGGATGCCGCGTGTGTCGTCGACGTTGTGGGTTGCCACGGCGGTTCCGCTTCCATAACGGCAGCTTCCTGGCTCGCACCCGATCAGGGCCACGCCGTCGGCCCCCATTTCGAACGCGCGGAAGAGCAGGGACTTGCTGATGCGCCCCGTGCAGGGGATGCGGATCATCCGCACGTCGGGCGGAATGGAGGAGCCGTTGTCCTGGAGCGCCTGAAAGGCTGCGTGGGGGCCCCAGTTGCACATGAACAGGATGATGTTGAGACTCATGGATTTCTCACTCACTTCGGATGCCGGCGCGATCAGAGCAGGATCTCGTCAATCATCTGCTCGAGGTAACGGCGGTCACGATAAGGGCTGTCCGCCGCGTTCGAGGGGCAGACGGAAATGCAGTTGCCGCAGCCCTTGCAGAGGGCTTCGTCCACGAATGCCGATCGGCCCCCGGCCGCGTTCTCACGGAAGCTCACCGCCTGGTAAGGGCAAATGGCGTTGCAGCGCCCGCACCCGCGGCACCGGGCGTCGTCCACGACCACGGTGTAGCCTTTGTTCTGGCGCGGCTTGCGCGGCATGACCGTGGCGGCCATCAAAGCTGCCGCGGCCCCCTTGACGCGATCGGTGACGTGCACGCCGGCGGGGGATGCCAGGAAGAGTCCGGAAATCGACGTCGCGCCGGGCATGAAGAACGGAATTCCCGGCGTGCCGCGCTGCTGCATGGCGGAAGCCACTAAATGGGACGGCAGGTCGGGGGACGGAACATAGTGAATCCGTTTTCGCGACTGCTCACCGATGATGACCGCCCCGACGTGCAGCACCTGGACGGTGCCGCCCATCTCCACGATGACGCTGAAGCTCCCGACCGTTCCGGCGAGCCCCTTCACCGAGGACCCGTCGAAGGAATGGATGTTGGGGTGGGAAACGGAGCTTGTGAGCGGTCGATCCTGAGCGCCGAACAGAAACACCTCCATGCCCGCTTCCGCCAGGGTCAGGGCGCTCTTGATGGCGGCCTCGGAATCCCCGATGACGGCCGTCGTGAAGTTGTACGGGCGGGCGGGGGAGGGCATTGCCTTGAGACGTCGGGCTCGGCTGATGGACCGATCGATGAGGCCCATGTAACGAGCCACCGCCAGCTCGGGATCTTCGCTCAGGAGTCTGAGCACCTCGCCGCGTGCGTTGCAGGTTTCCACCATCGCACGGCTCACGCCTGTCCCGTTAAACAGGGCGTCCTTGAGGCGGCTGCGCTGGTCCGTGCAGGCGCTGCAGATGAAATCGAGGGGGCAGCAGACGCAGGAGGCCAGGACCACCCGGGTCAAGCCCTTTTCCCGAATCGTTCGCAAAAGGGCTGCGGAGCCTTCGGGCGCGCAGGCTGAATCGATGGTTTCCGCGTGGACCACGCCGGGGCGGTCACTCAGCCCTGAAATGTAACGATCCAGCGCTTCGGGCCAGCCCAGGGAGCCGTTGCAGCGGCACGCGAAAACGCCCATACGGATCTCCGATTCCAGCTGGGGGTCAGGCGGCGAAAACGACATGCCGTGGCCCCGCATTTTGAGACCGGTTCCGCCGAGAAGCACCATGGCCTCGGCTGCGGCCGAGAAGCCTCGCATGATGAGCGCGTACACGTCGTTTTTGGCCGTCTTGGTGCTGTAGGCGCGGATCACGTCTTCGCCCTTGATCGCAGGAGCGAGACTGGGGTCGGCGAGAATCACGACACCCGCGTGCTCGATCTCCTCGATGGGCTCCTCATCGTGCTGGAGGCTCCCCACGGCCTTGCAGATCCGGGCGCATTCGAGGCACTCCGAGCAGCTGCCGCACTGCAGGCACCGGGTCGCTTCCGCCAGGACCTGGGCCTCGGTGAGCCCGAGGGCCACTTCATCGAATCCGGACAGGCGGGTCTGCGCCTGACGCTCGGGCATGTTCGCCCGGTCCATCTTAGGGATGTCCGGCGAAATGGGCACGAAGTCGAGCGCAGACGTACGGAGCTTCTTGAAAGGGGAGAGCTCGCCGGTCAGATCCTCATGGACCGTCCGGGCGACCAGTCTTCCCGAGGCCATGGCCTGCACCACGGAGGAGGGGCCCTGCATGGTGTCGCCGGCGGCGTAAACCGACTTGAGATTCGTCCGGAAGCGGTCGTCGACTTGCAGGTAGCCTTTCGCATTCTTCCGGACACCGTTCACGGACGAGTCGTCGGCTGCCTGCCCGATGGCGACGAAAGCACGGTCGAAGGCCAGCTCGAAGGTTTCTCCCCCCGGCACGAGGATCGGCCACGGGATACCGGTTGCATCGGGGGGACCCGGCTGCGTGGGCGCGCACCGCAGGGTCGTGAGGCGGCCCTTTTCGCCGAGGAAAGCGACGGTCTTGGTGCGCTCGACGATGGTGATGGATTCTTCCCGTGCGGCCGCAATCTCCTCCGGGTCGGCGGGGATCATGCCAAAGGGGAACCACGACAGGATGGTGACGTCCGCGCCGAGCCGCTTCAGCACCCGCGCGAGATCGAAAGCGGCGTTGCCGTCCCCGATGACTGCGACTTTCTCCCGTGTGGTCGTGACCTGTCCCCGATAGACGGAGCACAGGAAATCGATGCACCCGGAGACGCCCGCCAGGCCTTCGCCCGGCACGCCCAGCTTGCGATCTCTCCACGCCCCCGTGGCCACGATGACCGCGGCATAGTCCTCCTGCAGCTTCTCCAGATCCTTGGTCGCCGCAATCGCTGAGCCCAGGCGAAACTCGACGCCCATGGCCTCGATGGCTTTGAGCTCGACATCCAGGATGCTCCTCGGCAGGCGATGAGGCCCGATGCCGTAACGGAGAAGCCCGCCGGCTTCCTGCTCGCGCTCAAACACAACGACACCGTATCCGAGCCGTGCCAAGTCCGCCGCGGCGGCGAGACCCGAGGGGCCAGAGCCGATCACGGCGATCCTTTCGGCTCGGGCTGGGGCGGCGGGCGACGATGCCTGGGATGCGCCCGGATCTGCCTGCCCGTGCTTCAGCTCGAAGTCAGCGACAAAGCGCTTGACGTCCCGGATGGCGAGCGGCTCATCGAGCTCCGATCGACGGCAAGCCGATTCGCAGGGGTGGGTGCAAATCCTGCCGCAAATGCCGGGGAGAACGTTGTCGCGCCGGATCAATTGGAGGGCTTCTTCAAACCGGCCCGCCCGAGCCAGCGCCATGTAACCTTGCGCGTTCACGCCCAACGGGCAGTTGGCCTGGCAGAGAGGCGTTTGCCGCTTGTCGATGGTTGGCCGTCCCGGAAGACTCTGACGACCATGGTAGTGGAGCGGCTTTGAGCCGTCCGGGCAAGTGACCGGGCAGACCTCGGCGCAGTTGCCGCAAAGCGTACAATGATCCGGGTCGA
>CALBZH010000037.1 GCA_937889795.1 uncultured Syntrophobacteraceae bacterium
GAGATATCCACTCGTGACTGGAGTTCAGACGTGTGCTCTTCCGATCTGCATCACTATGTCGTGGACTCGGATTTCGGCGTGTTCGAGGTGACGGGGGATTTCGCGCTGCGGAAGCTCATTCGGGAAATCGGGGCCATCGCGACCTTGAGCGATGTGAAGAAGGGGCAAGCCTATCTGGATGGGGTGAAGAAAGCGGCGTCACAGCCTCTGCAATTCGGGGCGAGTCTTCTGTCGGACCCCGTGGATACGATCAGCGGCGTTCCTAAGGGAATCACCCGGCTCTTCGAGAATGTGGCGACCGGACTCACCAGCAAGGCCGATCCCAGCCAGGACAGCAAGGTGAAGCAAATGCTTGCGGTTTCCGCTAACAAGCGCGAGTTGGCTCACCGCCTGGGAGTGGACGTCTATTCCAGCAATAAGGTGCTCCAGAAGGAGCTGAACAGCGTTGCCTGGGCCACCGCTCTGGGATCGCTCACCCTCTCCGCGGCTCTCGCCCCCGTGGGTGGCCCCGCGGTCATGGCCGTTTCCGCGACCCGGACGGCCCAGCAGGTCACCGAGCTGAACAAGGAATACCCGCCCGAGCGGCTTCGACAAATCAACGAGCAGAAACTGCAGGCGATGGGAGTGCCCTCCTATGCGGTGTCGCTCTTCCTGGACAGTCCTGCTTTCACACCCACTCACGACAGTGTTATTGTCAACTCGCTGGAAGCCTTGCAGGGGGCCAAGGGACGAGAGCTTTTCATCCAGCAGGCCACCACGGCGGAGGACGAGGAAACGGCGAACTTCTACATGTACGCCGCCGAAACGTTGAGGGGGCTGCAGCAAAAGGGCGCCAAGATCCAGGATATTCGGGTGTTTGGCCCGTTCATCTTCGCGAAGGGGGCCGGCGGAGCCGTCCTGGTGCCCCTTCCGCTGGATCAGGGGTTTTATACGGAGCGCGCCAGCCAGCGGGTCCCCGATGCGATCACCGCGTACAGAGCACAGAATCCCGGCGCCAAGAGATTCGAGTTCTGGGTCACGGGCACCGTGAGTAAGCTGGCCAAGGATGAGCTATCAAAACACGGTGTGAGCGTTGTCGAGCGATGTGACAAGCAGATTGAATATGTGTACTGAAGTCTCTGGGATTCCCACGTCGTGCAGCAGCCCCCGATTGAGTGACCATCAAGGATGGGAACGTCATCCCCGCCAGAAACATGCGGGGATGACGACACGGACATGAGGAACCTGCTCGCGTGCTGGACTACTTAGCGTCATGTTTACATCCCACCCTACAGGAGAAACACCATGAAGCGCGCACCACAATTGATTCTGCTGGCAGCTCTCAGCCTGATGGCTCTTGCTCTGACGGGATGCCAGACGGTGGAGGACAAGATGAAGGCCAAGCCGTCCACCGGGGCGGGCTTTGTCCCGATGGAAGAAATGCAGCAACGGGCCGACCTCCCGTTCAACAAGGTCTGGGTCAAAGCGGGGACGGATTGGAGTGTCTACAAGACCATCCATATCAAGGAAGTGAATACGCAGTACCTCATGCAGGCAAACTGGTGGCAACAGGGGATTCGGAAAGACGACTACGCAAAGGACGTACAGACCGTCGCCCAATACATGCGGGATAAGTTCATCAAGGCCTTTCGAGAGGACCCCAACAGACGCTACCAGGTTGTACCGTCCCCGCAACCTGGCTCGATAACCCTTGAACTGGCTCTCACCGAGCTGGTTCCCAGCAAGCCTTTCATGGAAGCGCTTGCTTTGGCGGCTCCCTACGGCACTGGCGTTGCCGTCGAAGCCACCGCACGGCAGACCGGAGCCGTGGGGACGGCGGCCTTCGAAGCCCGCGTCGTTGACTCGGCCAGTGGCACGATCATCGCGATGGCGGCCGATCGCGAACAGGCGCAAGTCGCACCCCTCAACCTGCGCGCGTTCACCTGGTATGAAGTGGCACACAAGATCATCGACGATTGGGCCACACAGTTCGTTGAAGTGGCCAACAAGCGTCCCGGCCAGATTATCAAAGACACGAGCCCGTTCACCCTGATGCCGTGGTAATACTCAAGGGAGCGGCCAACTGGAGGCGCCCATGATCCGACGCCCCATCCGTGGCAGCCTAGCCGTCATCGCAGCCAGCCTTCTCTTCCTGTGGCCCGGTCTAGCAGCTATTGCCGCGGAAAAGGGGCCATCGGCGCCCCAGTCCGCTCCCGCTCCGCACGTCACAAAACCGATCCCGCTTCCTGAAATCGCAACGCGTACAGCCGAGACCACGAACACCCTCCGCAAGATCACCGCAATCCTGCCCCAAAGTGCTGCCATTCAAGAAATTGTGACAAAACTTCCGGAACTGCGCCGGGATATCGATCGGGATCTCTCGGGAACCACAGTGATGCTTCATGCGTCTCCCACGCTCGATGCCATCCAGGCGAAACTGAGGCTCTGGCGAGGACTGGAGACCCAGGCCAATCGGTGGCTGAAGACGCTGACGGCGCGGGCCGTCCAGCTCAGGAACGCGCTCGATCATCTGGTTGAATCGCGAACGGTCTGGGGCATCACCCGTGAATCGGCTGTAGCTTCGAATGCTCCGGGGCCTGTTCTCCAACAGATCGACGCGTTGATTGCCCTAATCGATGCCAGCAAGACCCCTTTGGAGGCGGTACACGCAGATGTGCTGGATCTGCAGTCGCAAGTCGCTGAGGAGGTTGCGCGGTGTGAATCGGTGATGACCCAGTTGTCTCAGGCACAGGACACGGCGGTGAGCGATGTGTTTACCGCTGATTCACCGCCTGTTTGGAGTCCCGCTTTGTGGGAAGAAGCGAGGAAATCCCTCCCGGACAGTCTTCGGCGGCTGATGGTCAGCAACTGGCAGGAAATAGGGCAGTATGCCTGGAACGGTTCCCGGATCGCAATTCTGCACGCCGCCTTTTTTGTCGCAACGGTCGTGTGCTTCCTGGCAATCAGGAAAAAGAGCCATGAATGGACCCGGATCGAAGAAAGCGTATCCTCCGGAGTGATGGTTTTTGAGCTTCCGTGGTCCGCAGCCTATATCGTGTTTCTCCTGGTCGCCACCGGCCCCCTGTCGCCAGCCCCGCCGATTGTCCAGCTCCTGTTTTCTTTGGCGTCGATTCCGCCCATGATTCGCCTGGTCGCTCCCCTGGGCCCGAGGGTGCTCCTGTTGGGCTGGCTCGCGGGAATCCTTTTCGTGCTGGAGGCCGTCAGGCAGATCGTTGCCGGGACACCTCTGCTCGAACAAACGTTCCTGGTGATGGAAATGCTCGTGGGGGTTGCCGTGTTGGCATGGGCCCATGTCAAGGGACACCTCGAGCCGCTTCAGGTGCATCCCGAGCGACCAGCCCTGGAACGGGCAGTGAAGTTGGTGGGCCTCCTTGTCCTGCTCGGCTTTCCCATGGGGCTTCTCGTCAGCGCGCTGGGCTACCTGAGTTTGGCAAGAATAATCGCCTCGACGGCGCTTGGAATCGGTGTCCTTGTCCTGTTGCTCACCAGCTGTCTGCGGATCCTTGTCGGCCTGATGGCTTTCAGCTTGCGCATTTGGCCGCTTCGATGCCTCAAGATGGTCGAGCATCACCGTGACATGTTGGTGAGACGAACGCATCGGGTGCTGCTCTGGGTTACCATCTTCACCGGGTTCAACCGATCGCTGGATCACTTGGGGCTGCTTCAGCCGATGTTGGCGTTGACCCAGACGGTCCTGACCACAAAGTTGGAACGGGGATCGATCAGTCTCTCCTTGGGCGATGTGCTTGTATTTCTGCTCACGGTTTGGGCGGCCTACCTCCTGTCTGCCTTCATTCGATTCGCCTTGCAGGAAGACGTCTACCCGCGGCTGCACATTCCCCTCGGCCTCTCCTATGCGGCATCGAGTCTCCTGAACTACGTCATCCTGGCCCTGGGAGTGATCGCCGGCATGGCCGCCGTCGGGGTGGACCTCACCCGGGTGACCGTTATGGCGGGCGCATTGGGAGTGGGTATCGGGTTTGGCCTGCAGAGCGTGGTCAATAACTTTGTTTCCGGCCTGATCCTGCTTTTCGAGCGACCGATCCATGTGGGGGACAGCCTCGAGGTGGGCAACCTTACAGGGGAGGTGCGTCGGATCGGCATCCGGGCCAGCACCATCCGCACCCGACAGGGAGCGGAAATCATCATCCCCAATGCGCAGCTGGTGACCGACAAAGTGACCAACTGGACCCTCAGCGACCAGCTGCGGCGCATCGACATCCCCGTGGGTGTGAACTACGGCGCCCCGCCAAGAGACGTGATTCAGATGCTGGAGAGGGTCACCCGAGATCACCCGCGGATCATGAGGCACCCGCCGCCCCACGGCCTTTTTGTGGGCTTCGGCGACAGCTCCCTCAATTTCGAGCTGCGCGCGTGGACAGATGAATTTGCCGACTGGGCAAGTATCCGGAGCGATCTGGCGGTCGCCATCCATGATGGGGTGGCCGAGGCGGGATGGTCCATCCCCTTTCCGCAGCGCGAGGTGCGGATCCTCAACAAGCCGGATGGTTGATCTCCGCCATGCTCATCCTCGGAAGAGTCTACCCTTTCTGTACTCCCGCAGTGACGCGGAGAACGAGGGGGGATCCCCCTCACTCCAGAGAGTGTCTCCCAACTAGACAGTGCCTCCAAAAACGATTATGAAATTCAAGGTGCTGCGGTTCTGATTCGGGATCAAGAACCTGACATAGCTTGCCATTTTCAGGCGATCGGGTTCGGAATCAATCCAAGTGATTTCGTTTTCTACAATATAAATTCCCCCGGATGCTGCCAATGCGTTTGAGGACACTACAAACGTTTTGCATCTTAGTTTTGATTGCGGGCATTAGCCTTGCCACTGAGACCTCGGCGAGGGTTGCCATGGCGGCGCCCGAATTCCTGGATCAGGAGGCTGCCCCGGGAGCTCCCACTGTCGACTTGTCCCAGAAAAGCGTCCTGGTCCTTCACACCTTCCAGGCCAACATGCCTCTTAACATCAAAGCCGACCAGGGAATCAGGCAAACGCTGGAGACTGCTGGACTGGGCGTTAAACAGCAATTCTACGAATACCTGGACCTGGTAAGCAGCCATGAACCTGAGCAAAAACAGCAACTTGTCGAAATGCTGCGCCTGAGGTATGCAGGGCGCAAGATT
>CALBZH010000038.1 GCA_937889795.1 uncultured Syntrophobacteraceae bacterium
CTCTCCTTGGGAAGATTCCCCTCGAGGGCGGCCCTTCGCAGTTCTTCGGGAAGCTCGGCGACCAGAGCATTTCGCTTCGCATCCAGGGCGGCCTTTTCGTGCTCCGGAAGCTCCGGGAAGGTCATCAACGCCCAGAAGATGGCGGAGACCGCAACCAGGATGGTGCCGGCTTTTTTCACGTAGAGCCAGGCTCTCTCCCAGGTGTGGATGAGCAAGCCACGCAGGGTGGGGAGCCGGTACGGGGGAAGCTCGAGGAGAAACGGGGTGCTGGCGCCTTTGAGCAGGGTCGAGCGCAGGAGCCTCGACACGAGAAGCGCCATCGACCAGGAGATGACCGTCAGGAGCAGCATCATCGGGGCTTCCCGCTCGGCAAAAAAAGCACCAATGAGCAGGGCGTAGACCGGCAGCTTGGCCCCGCAGTTCATGAGGGGCACGGCGAGAATCGTCGCCAACCGCTCCCGGGAGCTACGCAGTGTGCGCGTCGCCATCACGCCAGGAACACCGCATCCACCTGCGATCCCACCCCCCACGATGAACGCCATGAGCGAATTCCCGTGGAGACCAAACACGCGAAAGACACGGTCCAGCATGAAGGCCATTCTCGCCAGGTAGCCCGAGTCCTCCAGAATGGCGATTCCAAAGAACATGAACACGATGATTGGAACAAACCCAAGGACGCCGCCCACGCCCTCGATGATGCCTTTGGTGATGAGGGAGCGCAGATGTCCGGGCGGGAGGATCGATCCCACCAGCTCGCTCAGCGCACTGAAAGCGCGCTCCAGCAACCCCACGGGAATTTCGCTGGTCGTAAACGAGAACGAATAGAGGCTGTAGAGAACGAGGCCCATGATGAGCGGGCCGAAGAAGCGATTGATGACCACTCGGTCGATTTTGTCCGAAAGATAGAGACGGTCGGCGTCGTGCTGCCGCTTGACCACGCCGGATTTCAGAAGCGAGCTGATCAGCCCGTATCGGTGGTCTGCGATGATGGCTTCCGGGTACGTCGAAAGCGTCTTCATGAGGTGATCGGCGACTCGATCCACTTGCTTTTCCAGCTCCGCGGAAAGGGCCGGTGATGCCTCGCGTCCTTTGCGGATCACCTCTTCGTCTGCCTCCAGGTATTTCAGCGCCGTCCACCGGGCGGGGACCTCGTCTGTCAGGAGCCCGGCCTCGGCAATGGCCGATTCCATTGTTTCGAGGACCGGATCGATATCGGGCCCGTATGAGAGGCTCAGCGGCGAAGGGGCAACGGCCCGGTCGGCGAACTGCAGGACCGCGTCGAGCAGCGCATCCATGCCCTTTCCACTTCTGCCAATGGTCGGGATCACCGGCACCTGGAGCCTCCTCGACAGCTCCGTTGCGTCGACTTCGATCCCTCGGCCTTCGGCCACATCCACCATATTGAGAGCGATGATGACCGGGATTCCCAGCTCGAAGAGCTGCACCGTCAGGTAGAGGTTCCGTTCGAGATTGGACGCGTCGACGATGTTGACGACCACGCGGGGATGCTCCAAGGTAAGCATGTTGCGGGCGACCAGCTCCTCGAGGGAATACGCCGTAAGCGAATAGGTCCCGGGAAGGTCCACGAGGCGGAGCTCACGGCCATCCAACCGAACGAAGCCTTCCTTGCGCTCGACTGTGACTCCTGGGAAGTTGGCCACATGCTGGCGGGCCCCGGTGATGGCGTTGAAAAGAGACGTTTTCCCCGAATTGGGATTCCCCGCCAGGGCGATCAACATGTCGTTCATGCTCAGTCCTCCACCGTGACTTCGATAGCGTCCGCTTCGTTGTTCCGCAGGGTTAAGGTGAAATCCTTGACCCGCACAGCGACGGGATCCTTGAGCGGCGCTCGCCCTTGAATCTCCACGCTCGCGCCGGGCACCAGCCCCATGTCTCGAATCCGGCGGCCGAGCTCTCCCCCGGCGAAAACCTGACGGACGACTCCCTTTTGCCCGGAAGCCATGTGCCTCATGAGTCGTTGGGACATTTGAAACTTCTTTCTAAATTGCAGGCCCCCAATTGAATTAGATGCCCCTAACTTTTTGGACGTGCCTGCACACCTCCCCATTGGGCCTGCAACCTCCTCTCAGCACCACATTCCGTGTCCGGGAGCGCCGCTGGGAGCCGGACCAAAGGGAGCCCTGCTAAGCATCCACGGTTTGGAACGGTGGGTGCATCAGGGCTTGCACGCAAGGCTGTCGTCTACTTTCTCTGGGGCTCCACGCCAAGAACCACCGCAGGACCCGTAACCGACGCATGGATGTCGCCGACCTTCGCGCGATGGGGACAGTATTTGAAAACAGAGTTAGAGGTCAAGCACATTAATTAGCCGCTCCTAAGTTTTTGTCCCTCTTTTCATTTCCTCCCATCCTTGCGCCGGACATTCGCATCGCCCTTCCGACCAGTCTCGCTTGGCATCCACTCGACGAGAAACGGCCATCGCTTCACGGGTTGACACAAG
>CALBZH010000039.1 GCA_937889795.1 uncultured Syntrophobacteraceae bacterium
GGAGGGGACTTGCCGTCGTAAGCGAGATCGAATCGGCCGTAGATGGCGGGTGGTTCTTCTTCCCAGGTGAGCTTGATGAGGGGTACGGCTTCGGGTGGGATGGCGTGATCGTCGAATCGGTCGTGGTCGATCACGTTCTGGTCCTCGGCCATGCACATCTCGTGGAGCTCATTGGTGGCCCGCTCGACAAGGTCCACCTCCCCGGAAGTGAATTCGTAGTGGGCGCCTTCGTCCCAGTAAAGTCCTTCCGGGGTGTGGTGAAAAGCGAGCCCAACTTCCTCGACCTTGCTCTCCCAATGCGGGCGCGGCTCCGTAGAGATCCGTTTCACGAGGGTTTTTCAGCCTGCGGCCGAAGAATGCCAAGACGACGAGCTGCCGAAGCCCCCGCGGGAAACGTAGCCGCCGCTGTGGGCCACGCTTCCGATGGTGTGACCCGAGCCGCCGTAATAATACCGATAGCCGCTGTAGGTGGTCCCGTGCGTCGTTCCGGTGCTGCCTTGGTCCTTGCAGTATTCCTCTGCCACAACCATGTTGTTGGCATCGACGCAACGCCTTTTCTCATCGCCGCACCCGGTTGCGATGAGTGCGGACATGATGACTCCGAGGGTGACCCCCGTCGTTCGCTTCATGATTCCGTTCCTCCTTTGATCACCTGCGTCTTGGGCCTTACTCTACCATCACAAGTGAAGGGGGAGCAAACGGTAACTGGAGCTGGGGCTTTCTGCAAAAAATGATTGCGGCGGACGGGATCCATCACATAGAGTGCAACGAGGAGAGGGACACCATCGGCTCCGGGCGGCCAGATGCATTGCCATTACTGCTCGTATTCCGATAGGCGCTGCAACGCGACACCCGAAACCGGCAGCCGTTAACGTGGGAATCAGTCATTGGAGGAGCTCATGGCTTGGGACCTTTACCTGCATAGCTTCGTCTATCTCGTCGAAGCCCTTGTGCTGTTCATTCTGGGGAAATACGTGTTTCAATGGCTCCACCGCGGCGTTTCCCTGGAGAGGGAGCTGGTTCAGCGAGATAATCTTGCCATGGCCATCGGAATGGGCGGTTATCTCTTGGGCTTGACCATGGCACTCGGGGGTGCCCTGTGGGGAACGTCGGCCTCGCTCACGAAAGGCATCGTGTCGATGGCCGGTTACGGCGCCTTGGCCACCGTGCTTCTGAACGTGTCTGGATACCTGAACGACTGGCTCATCCTCACCCGCTCGGATGCGGACAAGGAGATCGTGGAAGATCAGAACAGCGGGGTTGGGATGGTTACGGCCGCCAGCCACGTTGCGACCGGATTGATCCTGAACGGAGTGCTTTCCGGGGAAGGAGGCGGGATTGTTGCTCTCCTCGTTTTCTGGCTTCTGGGCCAGGTTGCGCTCATCCTCGCTGCCAAGGTTTACGACCGCATCATGCCCTATGACGTCCAGCTTGCCATGGAAAAGGACAATGCTGCGGTGGGAGCCGCATATGCCGGGGTGCTCCTGGCCATCGGAAATATCGTACGGTTTGCGGTGACGGGCGACTTTTCATCCTGGGCGAAAAGCTTGACGGGGTTTGGAATATCAGTACTGCTCGGTCTGGTCTTGCTGCCGATGGTGCGGCTAGCCACCGACAAGCTGATCCTTCCCGGTGCAAGGCTGACTGATGAGCTGGTCAATCAAGAACGGCCGAACATCGGGGCTGGGGTGACCGAGGCGATCTGTTACCTGTCTATGTCGTTTTTAGTCGGATGGAGCCTGCACTAGTGCTCCGTCAAATAAGTTATGCCGGGCAAGAGAACACCCCCCACCCCCCTCGAGCAAGGGGGGAATCAAAGGGGGGGTGTTTCCCCCGAGACAACATTGACAGAGCACTAGCCCGAATGCTGATCCTCCAGCTCCTTCGCCAGCATTGCGCCTTCGCTCTCCCGAACTTGAGTCAGGAGTCCGGCGCCAATAACGAACAGGATGCCCAGAGCTAGAATGGAGGCGCGGGGCTTACGCGTGAGGAGGCTCGTCACTCCCATGAGGAGGGGGCCCATCACGGCCGCGAACTTACCCAGCATGTTGTAAAAACCAAAAAACTCCGCTGACTTGTCTTTGGGGATGATGCGTGCGTACAGGGAGCGGCTGAGGGATTGGATTCCGCCCTGGACAAGCCCGATCGCGACCGCCATCGCGTAAAACTCACCGTCGGAATTCATGAAATAGGCCCACACCGTTATAGCGAAGTAGACCGCGATCCCGATGTAAATGCCCGTCTTGGGACCGATCCGCTCTCCGATCCATCCGAATACGATGGCTGCGGGAAAACCGACAAACTGGGTGATGAGGAGGGCGAGGAGCAAGTTCTTGGAAGAAAACCCCAGGCTGAGGCCATAATCAACCGCCATGCGAATGACGGTGTCCACCCCGTCGATATAAAACCAGTACGCCCCCAGGAAGACCAGGACAACCCGAAGCTTTCGGACTTCTCCAAAGGTTGCGGCTAATTGCCGCATGCCGTTCCGGAGCGCCCCTCCCGCCGATCCGCCGTAGTCCACAGTGCCGCGCTCTGGCACATAGAGCAGCAGTGGAATCGAAAAGGCCGCCCACCAGATGGAAACCGTGAGAAACGAGGCGCGAACCGCCTCGCTGACGCCAGCCAGACCGAATCGGGCGGGGGAGAGCGTCATGAGCACGTTCAAGGCGAAGAGGATGCCTCCGCCGAGGTAGCCGAGGGAGTAGCCCAATGCGGAGACGATATGAGTCCGGTTTGGTGGAGCCACATGGACGAGGAGGGAGTCGTAGAAGATGATGCTTCCGGAAAACCCGACGGTCGCCAGGGCGTAGAATAAGGCCGCCATTTGCCAGTCTCCCTTGCCAACCCACGTCAGACCTGCGCTCATGAGGACACCCAAGCTGGCAAAGGCGAGCAGAAACCGCTTTCGGCTACGGCCTTGGTCCGCGGCTGCTCCAAGGAACGGCGCAAGAACGAAGATGAGCAGGCTTGCCAGGGAATTGGCGACCCCCAGCTTGAACGTGCTCTCCGAGACATCCGTGCCCGCGCTCCAGAACTCCTTGAAAAAAACCGGGAAGAAACCGGCCATGATCGTTGTCGAGAACGCGGAGTTTCCCCAGTCGTAAAGGGACCATGCCAGGATCTTCTTGAAATCCCGCTCACCGGTGAGCTGGGTGAGGGTGCGCCACACGAGGACTAGCGTCCCAGCGTGAGCCGTACCCTCTCCAGGAGCTCTTGGGGCTGGTAGGGCTTCTGGAGGAGGTCGAGCTCCTCGGAAAGGTAAGGGGCGAAATTGGCCAGCTCCGGAGCATACCCACTGCAAAAAAGAATCGGCAGCTCCGGCCGCAGTCCTTTGATATGGTCGGCGACAACCCGTCCGCTGGCCCGCGGCATGACGACGTCCAGGATGACGAGATCCACCTCATTGACGTGCTCGTTGAAGAGAAACCTGGCGGAGTCTCCGTCGGATGCCACAAGCACGGTATAGCCGGCCTTCTGCAGGAGCTCGACGGCGATTTCCCGCACCATGGGATCGTCTTCGGCGAGCAGGATGGTCGCCCGCTGCGAGACGACAGGTGCAAAGCCTTGATGCGATGACAGGATGGCGCTGTCCTGGGAAAGATCGTCGGCGACTCCCTGCAGGGCCGGCAAGTAGACTCTGAAGGTCGTCCCGTGCCCCAGCTCGCTTTGCAGATGGATGGACCCTCCATGCTGTTTGATGACGCCGTAGACCGTCGAGAGTCCGAGCCCGGTGCCCTTGCCGAT
>CALBZH010000040.1 GCA_937889795.1 uncultured Syntrophobacteraceae bacterium
AACCCTATCAAGTCTTTCCGGAATGCTCAAAGCCATTCATGTTGGTCATCAGCGATGTGAATACGAGCTTCGATTCCGACCACGTGACGGGGAAGTATTCTGGATTTGGGGCCGCATTCTCTGGAGACCTGAACATCCAGGCCGAAACGCTGGCCGACAAGATTGGGACCAACGAATCCATTGCAGGAGGGAACTGGTTCATCGGCCAGAGCGCGTCGAACGATTTCACATGCACCTCCAAACCGGTCACCAATCTGGGATCCATCCGGGGGCTATGCCCTGAAGAGCCCACCAAGCAGGGAAGCTACTACCCCGCCTCTGCCGCCTTGTACGGAAAAACCCTTGCTCACGAAGACATCAGCAGCCTGCCCGACGTGACGACCATGTCCGTCGCGCTCTCCTCCTCCGTCCCGGATATCAACATCAAGGTGGGAAGTCAGAACGTTCGGATCGTGCCCACGGGAAAATCGGTGAGCGGCTCGGTGGGTGGCGTCAGCCTGACATCCAACTGCTACAACAAATGTCCCGGGGTCAAAGCGGATACCACTGCTGATGGCAAGGGTTTGGAGCTCACAAAGGATGGGCCTTGTCAGGACACTGCCTACTGCCCCTCGAACCAGATCGTGGATTTCTACGTTGAAAGCGTCACGTATGACTCAAACAAGAACGTGACGGACGCGACGTTTCGAATCAACTTCGAAGACGTGGAGGAAGGGGCGGACCATGACATGGACGCCATCGTATTCTACAGGGTCGAGGCAGTGGGTACCAACCAAATCCGTGTGTCGGTCTATTGCCCTGCTGCCGCTGGGTCAATCGACCAAGTGCTCGGATTCGCGATTTCCGGGACAACCCAAGATGGTCTGTATTTGGTAGTGAGAGATTACGACGCGAATAGTCCTCCAGAGGAGGTCGCCAAGCTGCCAAAAGGCACCGCGGCAGCTCCATGGACTCATACCTTCACCGTCTCCGGAACCGCCGCTGCCGGGATCCTGAAAGACCCTCTCTGGTATGCGGCCAAGTATGGCAGCTTCACGGACATCAATGGTGATAAGCTCCCCGACTTGAAAAGCGAGTGGGACAAGAGCGGCGACGGCACCCCCGACAATTATTTCTTCGTTACCAACCCGTTGCATCTCTACGAGCAACTGGACAAGGCATTCGCGTCGATCATGGGCCGCGTCGGCAGCGCGGGCGCCGTTGCAACGGTGACGCAGCAGGTGATGGGTCAGGACGTCATCGTCCGGGGAGCCTTCACCTCCTACGAAGACGATCCCTCCACGCTTCTTTGGAGAGGACATCTCGAGGCCTACTGGCCCTTTGGGGGATGTGCTTCCTACGTCCTCCCGGATGCGTGCAAGGCCGTTTCCGGCTGCAGCTGGCTGGACGCGGATCCCGTGACTCCAGCAACGCCGCCGGCTGTCACTCCTGATCCGGCGCCTCCCTCTTGCGCGCCGGCCTGCTCCGACGCGGCGTACCAGAGCGAATCCGCCTGCCAGGCCAAGACCGGCTGCTCATGGCACAATGGTCAGTGCACCGCCACGGCGAGCCTGTTTTCCATTTGCACGGACTACGGGACCAAATCCGCTTGCGAGACGAACAATTCCTGCGCCTGGAAGACCGCCGATCGTTGCTCGGGAATGATGTACAGTTTCCAGAGGCCGGAGAACGCCGCGCGGTTCTGCCACGAGCATCATGACCACTGCTGGGAGGCGGAGGATTACATGCCAAGTGCCAGCAGCAGGTCCATTTTCACGCTCCTCAGGGGGACGCAAAAATCCTTCACCAGCACTAACATCTGCACGGAAGCAGACGCGCTGGGGCTTACCGGAGATGGCGATTTCGCGCTGACCGATTGCGGCGATCTCGTGAGCTGGGTTCGTGGAAGTGACGGCTGGGCCAAAGGAAGGGATCGCGCCAATTGGGTCCTTGGCGACATCGTGTACTCCACCCCGGTGGTGGTTCAGGCTCCGTCCCTTGGGAGCCTGCCTGCTGACGCAGCCGCCGCAACCTGTACGGGCAGCTGCCTCACCTCCTGCGAGGCTGGCACGGACTGCGCCAAGAAATGCTTCTATTGCTACCGAGAACTGCAGAAGCATCGCAAAAAGATGATCTATGTGGGCGCCAACGACGGCATGCTCCATGCCTTCGTTGCCGGGATCTGGTGGCAGGATCCAAACCCAGATTTCGATGCCGACGGGGATGGCACCAAGGACGAAAGCCACTGGATCTATGATCCCAACGAGCCGAATTCAGGCTGCGACGGGCTGAACTGCGACGGCAAGGAGCAGATCGGAATCGAGACCTGGGCCTACATCCCGAGCAACCTGCTTTCAAAGTTGAAAGAGCTCGCCCGCCCCACGTACGGAACCGACAGCTGCCCCCATCGCTTCATGGTCGATCTCTCCCCCCAGGCATGGGATGTGTTCATCGATCCCGATGGCGATCCCAGCGGCACTGGCGCGAATAAACAATGGCGAACGGTCCTCATCGGAGGCGAGCGGGAAGGCGGCGACACCTATTTTGCCATTGACGTCACGGACCCTGATAATCCCAAGGTCCTGTGGGAGTTTCCAACCCTCCGCAACATGGTTCGCGTTTTCGAGTATGGAGGCAACCTCCAAGCGGAGCTCCCTTACAGCAATAAAACGATCTACGAAAGCATCAAAGCGTTGCCCTCGACTTGGTCGGTTCCGTATGTCGGCCAATTGAAGATCCCGACCACGATGAAATTCCTGACCGCGGATCCGATCCCGGCCTGGACTCCGGGCAATCCGACTCCGACCCTGAGGGAGCGAGGGGGGCCTGACTCCGCCGCCATTGACAAGCTCAGCGGGTGGTTTGCCCTGATCGGTGGCGGACCGAGGCTCTTCAAGCTCGACGATTTGCCGGCTTCCTTGACTCTGGAGCAGAAGCTCGCTGCCATGCGGCCAAACCTGCTCATGATCGACATCGAAAAAGGGGTGAACATCTTCCAGTATCACTGGCCGTTGATTCAGGGCCTGATGCCGACACGATGGCCGGATCAACAGACATCAACCGGCAACTATGTCCCTTATTCTATGACCAATCCTCTCGTTCTCGACGTCTGGGATGAAACGGGATCCGTCGGAAGCGACGGATTTCTGGACCACATCTACCTGGGAGACATCAATGGGTATTTCTACGGTCTGAAGTTCAATATGGATACGGGGTCGACAAAAGGGCTTGAGATGGATGTCTGGCAAACAAAGCCCATTAGTACGGCGAATGTGAATGACGACATTTACAGATCCGACACCCAGCCCATAGGGGTACAGGCCGCCGCTGCTTTCGACCCGCAGCACAATGTGCGGTTGTACTTGGGCACCGGTAAGTATGACAATATTTATGGCCCCAAGAGTGACAAGACCGACAGGGAGCCCATGTCCTTCTACTCAAAAACCGAGAGCCTCACAACACCTACCATCGAGCCCGGTGGGAGTGTCACCAAGCTATCGGACAACCCAACCGTTTTCAGTGCCACCGCCAATGCGAAGGGTGAAAGCTCGACGGGGTACACCATGAACAGCTTCGGCATGGAGGTGCACTTCCATTGCGATTCAACCACCTACCAGACCGGGTGTACCTGGGTCAAATCGGACAAAACTCCGGATACGTGCGTCAATTCTGGCACCCCTTGCTGGAGCTGCATCTATGACTTCACGCACCCAGGTGAGCGCGTGGTGGACTCGGCGCTTGTGGCGGGAGGCATGGTGGCCTTCACCACCTTCGTGCCGACCAGCGATCCGTGTGCTTCGGGCGGTTATGCCTATATCTACATCCTGGACTACATGTGCGGCCCAATGACCACGGATCCTTTCAGGAACGCTGGGTTCACCGACAAGGGCGCCTTCTCCAACGTGAGCAAGACGTCCGACTACGGCAAGATGTCCCAAGGCACACAGACCGTCGGCTATGGAGCCATGTTGGGACCGGGCATGCCGAGCCGGCCGGTTCTCGATTCATCCGGGGAGTACATGTTCGTTCAGACCAGCGATGGGGTTATTCACCGGATCAAGGTGGAGCTAGGCATGAAGCCCATGGAATTGAAAGGCTGGAAAGAAGAGTAACGCCAAACGGGGCTGTGCTCTCGCAGAGAGGATCTGGCGAGGCACAGCCCATGTTTTTTCAAGCAGCGTCCTTCTTGTCGCCTCGCGGGGCCGCTCTTCGGATGTCAGGCAGGAAGACCGTGAAGACCCCCAGCAAGGGCAGGAAGGAGCACAGCCGATAGACCGTCTCGATGCCGTACGCATCCGCCAAACCGCCAAGGACCGCCGCACCGATTCCTGCCATTCCAAACGCCAGACCAAAGAAGAGTCCGGATACCATTCCCACCCTGCCGGGCATGAGCTCCTGAGCAAAAACCAGAATTGCTGAAAAGGCCGATGCGAGTATGAGCCCGATGACAAAAGTCAGCGGTCCTGTCCACGCCAGGCTCGCGTAGGGCAGCAGGAGCGTGAAGGGGGCAACGCCGAGAATCGAGGCCCAAATGACCCGTTTACGGCCAAAACGATCCCCGATGGGGCCCCCCATGACCGTCCCCGCGGCCACGGCGAAAAGGAAGACGAACAAGTGAATCTGCGCCGATTGCACGGTTACGTGGAACCGGCTCATCAGGTAGAAGATGTAATAGCTTCCAAGACTCGCCATGTAGAAGAATTTCGAGAAGATCAGGATCAACAGGACGACCATTGCTCCCGCCACGGTCCACCCGGGAAACGGTCCCGAACGGGGTTCGGATGGGCTTCCTGGCTTTCTTCGCTGCGACAATCGCCGCTTGTACCACCTTCCGACCTGGTACAGCACGAATGTCCCCAGCAAGGCGGCCCCAGAAAACCAGGCAAGACTTGCTCGGCCCCACGGGATCACGATCCAGGCCGCCAAAAGGGGCCCGGTCGAGCTCCCCGCATTGCCACCCACCTGAAAGATCGATTGAGCCAAACCGTACCGCCCCCCGGAGGCCATCCGGGCCACGCGCGATGATTCCGGATGGAAGACCGACGACCCGGTGCCGACAAGGGCTGCGGCAACCAGGACCATGGCGTAATTGGGTGCCACCGCCATCATCATCAATCCCGTCAACGTGCAGCTCATCCCGATGGCCAGCGAAAACGGTTTCGGGTGACGGTCTGTGTAGAGTCCGACCACCGGCTGCAGGAGAGAAGCCGTGAGCTGGAACGCCAGTGTGATGAGGCCGATTTGTGTAAAGCTGAGCGAAAACGAGCTCTTGAGCAACGGATAGATCGCCGGAATCAAGGATTGGAGCATGTCGTTGAGAAAATGGGAAAAACTGATCGCCCCCAGCACCTTGAATACAGTGCCTTCTGCATGGACTGACGGAGGGGCAACCGTTTCAACACGAGCATTCATGGACTGTTCCTTGGAAAAGCGTCACGGGAAGAGGCTTTGGCCCCACCAGCGGAAAGCTTTGCTTCCAATGAATCCTCCGAAGCGAGGCCGTCGGGACGGCCTTGAATCCGGTGATGCGGACTTGCACTGCTGCCGTTTACGGAACGACCCAGACAGCAAGCCCCTCGGCCCCATTGAGGACTTTATTGGTCACTCGCCCCATGACAAGCTCGCGCACGGCGGAAATACCCCGACGTCCCAGCACCACCGTCCCGAATTCGCCGCGTCGAGCCGAGGTGAGGATCTCAGCAGCCCGGCTGATGCTCCCCATCGTCCACTCGGTTTGGATCCGCTCGGAGTCGATGCCGGCAGCCATGAGGCGGGATCGGTACACGTCAAACATCTGAGTGATTCCTTTATTCAGATTCGCGGCAAGCTGCCTTTCCAGCTCCTCGCCGGTTTGCAGAAAGGTCGGGCCAAGAGTCGGCGGAAATCCTCTCACGGCATGAAACAATCGGATCTTGCAATCGGTTCCGCTCAGATAGGATGCCGCGAAGTCCACCGCCTTTCCGGAATTGGCGGACGCGTCCACCGCGATCAGGACGCGCTTGACCTGAGAGAGGCCCCCTACCACCCAGACGGGGATGGTCTGGAGACGCTGCACGATCTTGGTGGAGACGCTGCCAAGCAGAAAACTTTCCACTTTGCCCAACCCTCTTCTCCCAATCACCACCGCATCGTAGCCGGTCCCCGCTTCCGCGATGATGTCTCGGGCGACGCCCACCCGCTGCGGTTTCACCTCGAGATCCACGAAGCTCTCCGGGATTCCAGCATCCACAAGGATTTTCAGGCATCGATCCAGAAAACCCTCGGCAGATTTCCTGGCTTCCGACGCGTGATCCTCATACCGCGTCCTCATGTGTCGCATGAATTCCTTGTCCATGGGAACCTGCCAAAACACTTCCTCCTGGAATGCGGGGAGAATCGAAAGCAGTTTCAGTGTCGCACGCGATCCCGTGGACAAGTGAGCCAGATATCGAACGGCATCAAAGGAATGGGATGATCCATCGACAGCGACCAACAGTCGTCTCGACGATGCCATGGAATATCCTTTCTTCTTCACCCGATCGTCGTGCCTCAACAAAGGATCTGGGGTCTCGTGCTCACGAGGCCCCGCTCCATTTCAGTGAATCCCTTCCGGGACATCTGCGGGGCGTCCTTTATGCGACTTCATGAGAATTGTCAATGGAACCATGGCGACGGTGAGCCAGGCGAACAGCCAGAACACATCGTTAAACGCAAGCATGTTCGCTTGGCGGATCACCTCCCGGTAGAGGCCTGCAAGCAGGAGGCGCATGTCGCCCGAGCCGCCCTGCGGGCCGATCGCATCGGCGAGACGACTCGCCCATCCTTGCAGAGCGGGATTGTATGGCGTCACGTGCTCGACGAGGAAGTTCTGATGAAACTGCGCCCGTTGCGCAAGCAGGGTGGCGCTCACGGCAACACCGAAGCTGCCTCCAAGGTTTCGAAGCAGGTTGAACACCCCCGAAGCATTTCCCATCTGTTCTTTCGGGATGTTGATGTAGGTTGAAGCGGCCAAGGGAACGAAAAAGAGCCCGATGCCGAACCCCTGAACAAAGCGTGGATTGGCGATCGAGATGAAATCTGCCTCAAGATTGAGACCTGCCATGATCCAGAGCGAATAACCGAGAATGAAGAGGCCGATCGCAAGGAGGAATTTCGCGCTGACGCCTTTCTTCATGAGTCCCCCCGCGATGGGCATGATGATGAGGCTGGCCAGCCCGCCTGGTCCCAGAACGAGTCCGGCCCAGACAGCCGTGTAGCCCATAAGCGTCTGAGCGTACAAGGGCAGCAGGACGAACCCCCCAAACAGGGAAAAGAAGCCCATGAACATCACCAGACAGCCGATGGCAAAGGTGCGGTCTCGGAAGACGCGCAGATTCACGACGGGCTGTTTGGCCCGGAGCTCCACAAAAACAAACGCTATCAGGGACACTGCCGACACGAGGCTCAAGATGACGATGAAATTCGAGTCAAACCAGTCTTCCCGTTCTCCCTTGTCTAGCACAATCTGAAGGGTGGCGAGGCCGACCATGATCAGCCCAAGCCCCCAGTAGTCGATACTGACGCGAGCTTTCCGGATGTAGGCGGGATCGTGGATCAGGAGACCGGCCAGCACCACCGCGAGCACGCCCACGGGAAGATTGACGTAGAACACCCAGCGCCAGCTCCAGTTGTCCGTGATCCAACCGCCCACAACGGGCCCCAAAATGGGGGCGAACACGACTCCCATGCCGAAGACCGCCATGGCCATGCCGTGCTCCGCCACAGGGAACGCTTCCAGCAAGATCGCCTGGGAAAGCGGCTGCAGCCCCCCTCCGCCAAGTCCCTGAAGGATGCGCGCGATAACCAGAATTTCAAGAGTCGGAGCCGCTCCGCAAAGGAGTGAGCTGATGGTGAAGAGGGTGATCGAGAAGATAAGGTAGCGCTTGCGACCGAAGACGCTGGCAAGCCAGCCTGTGATGGGGATGATCACCGCATTGGCCACCAGATAAGACGTGAGAACCCACGTCACCTCATCGACGCCCGCGCTGAGACTTCCCTGAATGTGCGGCAAGGAGACGTTCACCACGCTCGTGTCCATGACCTCCAGGAACGTCGGCAGAATGACCGTCAAGGCCACAATCCACTTATTCGTTTGAGGAACTTGCGACGTTTGCTCCATTCCTTCTCGTCCCACCCCTCATTCAGCCCCTCTCGCCGGGGGGCACCTCGACATGAGAGATCCTGCGTGTCAGGACCTCGCAGCAGTCAACCGTTCGTTACCCCCTTCTCGTCCCATCAATGCTCGGGACGGAACCGGTGCAAGGCTTTTCTTGTCTCACATTTCGTGTGCTTGTGGGATCGAAATCTCGTCAGACCAAGAACCCCGTTGACAAAAACAAGGAGCTGTATCTATGTGAAAGATGAAAGGCCGTTGGATTCCCTGGCGATGCGTTACAGAACGACACTTCGAGCCCACGGAGCGTTTGACGAGGAATCGGTCCGAGGCTTTGGCTTGCGAGCGCGAAAACCGAAAAGCGAAACCTGCAGACGGAGATGAGAGCCCATGTGCGAAGCGAATGCTTACTTGCTCAAGGACGGACAGGAAGAATTGATTCTCGAAGCGGTTGACATCTTGGAGGAAGAAGGGGGCGAAATCCGCATTGCAAATATATTTGGTGAGCAGAAAACCTTGAAGGCGAAAATTCGCCGTATGTCCCTGGTGGAGCACAAGATCATCCTGGAATGACATCGTCCTTTTCCGACGCCTTCAGACGCTGGTCGCAATACCAGTCGATCTGGCGGCAGATACCCCGAACGATTTTGACCTCACGTGCTCTCAAGCCCACGCGGCTGAAGAACTTCCGAACGCCCATCATCCAGAAGTCGGGGTTCTGAGGATTGATGAAGTTGATCTTGGCCAGGGTCACCTTGAGATGATCGTACATGGCCTCCATCTCAATGCTGTTCGCAAGGCGGGGCACGAAGGCCTTGGGCTCCTCCGTGCTTGCCAGAAAGATCTCGTAGGCCAGGATCATGACCGCCTGCGCCAGGTTGAGCGACGTAAAATCCGCCGTCGGAATGGTAACCAGCACATCGCAATACTTGAGCTCCCGGTTGGCAAGCCCGCGATCTTCGGGGCCGAAGAGAATCGCAACCCTGTTCTTGTGACTGAGGGGGATCAGCTCCTCGGCCAGCCGGCGGGGGCTTCGCACCGATTGGCGGTGAGACCCCGTGCGCGCCGTGGTGCCGACGATGTATTGAAACGGCGCCAGAGCCTCCCGGAGGTCGTCGTGGACTTCCATGTCGGCCACAACGTCTTCGGCATTGTGGGTGGCCATTTTCAGAATGCGCGTGAGATCGCAATCATATGGATTGACCACGACGAGGCTGCCAATCCCCATGTTCTTCGCGGCTCGAGCCGCGGCGCCGATGTTTTCAGGGAAGTGGGGCTTGTAGAGGACCACCGACAGGTTCTCGGTCTTGATCTTCATGCGATCGGAGCTCCATGGACCTCCGCGGCGGCAACAACGCGCTGACACGAGCAGGTTGGCCTCGTCGCAGTCCGACGGCATCGGTTCGGTCGAGGGGTCAGCGTGCTCACTTCCACTCCCTCCGCTTCTCGATGATGTAGCGCTCCAAACGGTCTTTATCCCGGGCAGCCTTCAGGTCCTCCAAGACACGATCCATCTCCTTTTCGATCCTGCCCGACATGACGTACTCGGACGGAATGAAACCGATGATCAACCCGATGAACGTTATGGCCGCATAACCCTGCGTTGGGCTGCTGAACGCTTCATGAAAACGGACGAAAGCGTTCACCAGGCCCGTGAACGCATAGATCAGGGCAGCCGTCTCAACGGCCAGGCTGATGTGTTTTTGAAAGGGCTTTCGAATCAACCGAAACGATCGCTTCCAGCGGACAGGATTATTGAGGACGTAGTCCACGTACTGGGGCAGAGTACCCTCTTTTTCCATGGTCCTGAGCTCCTCGAGGAAGCGGGTCTTGAAGCGATCCGCCTTGCGAGTGGACAGGAACGCACCCAGAATTCCCAATCCCGCACCCAGAATTGCCGCACCGGCCAATAGCCATTCATCGCTCATGTGTACAGCCTGTTCAGGTCGCTAAACCGAAAAACACAGGGAAACGCCCGCGGCGGGCTTCGCCATTGCTTCAACAGGCGTTGATTCATTGCCGAAGGCGCTCCGAAGCCGCGGATCCCCCTTCGCATCCAATCAAACAGGGTGTGCAATTCGAGACCGTTGGTTTCAGGTTTCAGTGTTCAGGTATCAGTCGAACGGCTTCTGGCCTCTCTCGCTGACACCCGAAACCAGACACCTGACACCTTGGCTAAGAGCAATCAGCAACGGTCGTGAATTGCACCC
>CALBZH010000041.1 GCA_937889795.1 uncultured Syntrophobacteraceae bacterium
GATATCACGCTGGTGGGCTGGGGCAATACGATTGCGCTTTGTGAGGAGGTGGCTGAAACCCTTTCCCACGTCGACCTTTCTGCAGAAGTTGTGGATCCCCGCACGCTCTCGCCCCTTGACACGGAGACCATCCTGAGGTCGGTTGAAAAATCGGGAAGGCTCATCGTCATCCACGAGGACAACCGTTCGTGCGGCCTCGGAGCCGAGTTGATCGCCACACTCTCGGAAACGGTGAAAAGGCCGGTCCAAATGGCCCGCGTCACGCGTCCCGACACCTTCGTTCCCTGCAACTTCGAAAATCAGCTTGCCGTGCTGCCGTCGTACCGGGCCTTGCTGGAGAAAGCGGCCGAGCTCCTCGACCTTTCCGTCGAGTGGCAGACCGAGGAGGCGGAGGATCCAACACGGGTCTTCGTGAGAGCCTTGGCGTTGAGCCCTGCCGATGAATTCTGCATCGTGGTCGAGCTGGCCGTTGAAGCCGGCGACGAGGTCCAGGAAGGGGACGTGATCGGCACGGTGGAAACGAACAAGGCCGTGGCGGAAGTGGCGGCTCCCGCTTCGGGGGTGATCGAGGAGGTGTTCGTCGAAGAGGGCCAGACCGTCGCCGTGGGGGAGAAGATTTTGAGCATCAGGGTGGCTGGAGAAGTCGCTCCGGCTGCCCGGATCGTGCCCCCGAAAGAGCGGGCCGTCCTCTCTGGAAGGCAACCCGAAATTCGGGTGGAAGTCGCTTTGCAGCACGCGGTCGGAGCGGCTCCTTCTCCAAAGGGGACACCGGTCTACATCTCGGGAATCGCCTGTGCGCTGGGTGCGCGCTCCGTCCCCAATGACATGCTGCTCGCAAAATTCCCCGAGTGGTCGTCCAGGGATGTGGTGAAGCGCATGGGGATCGAATCCAGAAGATGGGTCGGCGAGGGCGAGACGGTGCTGAGCCTTGCCTTGGACGCGAGCCGGAGACTGTTGGAGACCCTGGCCATTGGTCTGGACCGAATCGGCGCCATCATCTGCACCACGGGCACGCCCCTGTTCGCGAGTCCTTCCATCGCCTGCGAGCTCCTCACCGCCCTCGGAGGCGTCCGGCGGGATCAACCGGTGCAGGCGTTCGACATCAGCGCCGCCTGCTCGGGATACTTGTATGGGCTGCAGATCGCGCACGACATGATCCAGAGCAGCCCCGAGCGCTGCGTCCTGCTGGTCACGGCGGAGGTGCTTTCGCCGTTGTTGGATCTCGAAGACCAATCGACGGCCTTCCTGTTCGGGGATGCGGCGACCGCAACGATTCTTGCCGCCTCTCCATGGACTCCCACTGCCGCGCGGCTGAAGCGCCCGCTGCTTTCCTCGATCGGCGACAAGACGCGGGCGCTGACCGTGCCCCTTTCCAAGAGAGACGGCTGTATCTGCATGGACGGCAAGGAGGTGGCGCGGGAGGCCAGCAAGTCGATGGTGTCCATCCTGGGTCAAGCCTGCAGGTTGAGTGGCCTGACCCCGGCCGACCTGGACCTCGTCGTGCCCCACCAGGCCAACAAGCGCATCACTGCCGCCGTGCAGCGACTCCTGAAGCTTCCCGAGGACAAGGTGTTCAGCAACATCAAGGACATCGGCAACACGTCATCCAGCACGATCCCCATCTGCCTCGAGCAGGTGCTTCCAACGATGCAGCCGGGAAGCAAGGTCGGCCTGGTGGCGTTCGGCGCCGGCTACACCCTGGGGGCCGCGATCCTGGAGACGGTCAACGGGGGATAGAGAGAAGGTCATCTGCCATGAAGCCAAGAATCGTCATCATCGGAGGGGGACCAGGTGGCTATGCCGCCGCCATGCGGGGGGCTCGTCTCGGTGCCGACGTCACCCTGATCGAGCGCGACACCGTGGGGGGCGTCTGTCTGAATCGGGGCTGCATCCCGACCAAGACCATGATCCACGCCGTCCAGGTGCTGAAGCAGGCCCGAAAGGCGCCGGAGCTCGGTGTCGCAATCGACGGACCCGTTCGCATCGACCTGCAGCGCTTGATGGCCCGGAAGGAAGCGGTCGTCCAGGGCCAGGTGAGCGGCATGCTTGGCTTCTTGCAGCAAAACGGGGTTCGATTCCTCACGGGGCATGCCTCGCTCGAAGGAGAGCGCATCGTCGTGCAGCAAGCCGACGGCCAGATCACCACGGTGGATTGGGACAAGCTCGTCCTGGCCACGGGCGCCGAGCCGCGCGACCTGCCCGCTTTGCCGTTCGACGGGAAGCGGGTGCTTTCAACCAGTGATGCTCTTGAAATCGATGAGACCCCGGAGTCACTCCTGATCGTGGGTGGCGGGGTGATCGGGTGTGAATTCGCGTTCCTGTTCCAGGGGATGGGCTCCCGGGTGGTGGTGGTCGAAGCGCTGCCGCGAGCTCTGCCGCTTCCGTGGGTGGATGAGGAATGCGCGAAGGTCATCTCCCTGGAGATGAAAAAGCTCAAGATTGCGCTCCATGCGAATCGAACGGTCGAGGGTTTCGAGAAACGGGGCGAGAAGCTTCGGGTGACGATCGGGAGTCCCATCCAAACGGCCGGGGTGCGCGAGAAAGACAAGGGCCCCCTCGTCGAGGAAGTGGCCAAGGTTTTGGTCTGTGTCGGCCGAAAGCCCGCCTGCGGCGGCATGGGGCTGGACGAGCGGGGAATCCAGCGAGACGGAGAGGGCTGGATCGTGGTGAACGATCGCATGGAGACGTCGGCCCCGGGCATCTATGCCATTGGGGATGTGCTCGGCCCGTCGCGGATCATGCTCGCCCACGTGGCGTCCGCCGAGGGGGTCGTTGCCGTTGAAAACGCCTTGGGGTCCGACCGGGTGATGGACTACGGCGCGGTTCCGTCCGCCGTCTTCACCATGCCGGAGCTGAGCGGCGTGGGACTCACCGAGCTCCAGGCCAAACAGCGGGCCGACTGCGAGGTTCAATGCCACAGGGCCCTCTTTCGTAACGTAGGAAAATCCCATATCCTGGATGACATCACCGGCATGGCCAAGATCGTCTCCGACGCCAAGACCGGCAAAATCCTCGGAGTCCATATGGTGGGCCCCCACGCCGCCGAACTGATCGCCGAAGGCGCCCTGGCCGTCAAGCTGGGCTGTACGGTCAAGGACCTCGCCCAATTGGCTCACGCCCACCCCACGCTGGCCGAAGTCGTCACCGAGGTCCTGGCTTCGGGTGCAATTCACGACCGTTGGTGATTGCTGTTAGCCAAGGTCTCGGGTGTCTGGTTTCGGGTGTCAGCGAGAGAGGCCAGAAGCCGTTCGACTGAAACCTGAACACTAAAACCTGAAACCAACGGT
>CALBZH010000042.1 GCA_937889795.1 uncultured Syntrophobacteraceae bacterium
GTTTCGCGGCCATCGTGGGTGCGGCTCCCAGCCCCGAGATCGCCAAGATGATCGTTGAAGATTATCAGAAGAAGAACCTGTACATCTTCCTGGCCGCCAACCAGGCCGGCACGACCGTTGCCCAGCAGCTCGTGGATGCCGGTGTCCAGATCGGTTGGGGTACCCGTATCGTTCCATTCAGCCCGGACATCTCCGGCGCCGTTTTCGCTCTCGGCTTCGCCAACCGTGCCGCCATGGCCTTCGGTGGTGTGCAGCCGGGTGACTACCGCTCCATCCTGAAGTACAACAAAGACCGTGTGTTCGCGTTCGTGAACGCCCTGGGTGAAGTGAACGCGGAATGGGCTGCCAACGCGGCCGGTGCCGTGAACTGGGGCTTCCCGACCCTCGCCGACACCGACATTCCGGAAATCCTGCCCACGGGTGTTTGTACATACGAGCACGTGGTTGCCAACGTCTCCCATGATCAGATGACCGCCAAGTCCATCGAAGTCCGCGGTCTGAAGGTGACGGTGACGGAAATTCCCATCCCTGTGTCTTATGGTCCTGCCTTCGAGGGTGAGCGCGTTCGCAAGGACGACGTGTACCTCGAGTGCGGCGGTGGCAAAACCACCTGCTTCGAGTTGGTGCGGATCGCGGACATGGCGGATGTCGAGGATGGCAAGGTCGAAATCTTTGGCCCTGACATCAAGGATGTCCAGGCTGGAAGCCGGTTGCCTTTGGGCGTGCTGGTCGAGGTGGCAGGCCGTAAGATGCAGGCCGACTATGAGCCCATCCTCGAGCGTCAGATCCACCATCTGGTGAACTATGCTCAGGGCATCATGCACATCGGACAGCGTGACATCGCCTGGTATCGTCTGGGCAAGGCAGCCATCGAAAAGGGCTTCACCCTGGAGCACATCGGCAAGATCCTTCATGCCAAGTTCCATCAGGATTTCGGAGCTATTTTCGACAAATGCCAGATCAAGCTCTACACCGACGATGCCAAGGCGAAAGAGCTGCTTCCCGTTGCCCAGGCGGCTTACAGGACGCGCGATGAGCGCGTCGAGAACATGACCGACGAAACCACGGAAACCTATTACTCCTGCACGCTTTGTCAGTCCTTCGCTCCGACCCACGTCTGCGTGATCAGCCCGGAGCGGACCGGTCTTTGCGGCGCCTACAACTGGCTTGACTGCAAGGCTTCTTTCGAAATCAATCCCACCGGTCCCAACCAGCCCATCGAAAAGGGTGAAACCCTCGATTCAAAGTACGGGAACTGGCAGGGCGTCAATGATTTCGTTTACAAAGCCTCCCGTCAGTCGATCTCAAGCTACAATTTCTACAGCCTTGTGTACGATCCCATGACAACCTGTGGCTGCTGCGAGTGTATCGCGGCCGTTCTTCCCACGTGCAACGGCATCATGACGGTCAACCGCGATTACACGGGCATGACCCCCAGCGGGATGAAGTTCACGACCCTCGCCGGCACCTGCGGCGGCGGGAACGTAACCCCGGGCTTCGTGGGCCACAGCAAGTACAACATTACCCAGCGCAAGTACATCGCGGGGGACGGCGGTCTCAAACGGCTCGTTTGGATGCCCAAGATTTTGAAAGAGGAGCTTCGCGAGCGGCTTCTCCGGCGAGGCGAGGAGATCGGGATCCCGAATTTCATCGACATGATCGCCACTGAAGAGAACGGCGTGACCGAAGACGAAGTGTACGCCTTCCTGGAACAAGTGGGCCATCCCGCGCTGACGATGGACTCCATTCTTGGCTGATTTTTTTCGCTCTCCGGGGGCTCGTCCCCCGGAGGCGCTCTATTTGCAGTGAACGCGCCTTACGATGAGGAGAGAAACAGATGGGTTTGACCGGTATTCAGATTTTTAAGCTACTTCCCAAAACCAACTGTGGGGAATGTGGTGTCCCCACCTGTCTGGCCTTTGCCATGAACTTGGCTGCGGGCAAAGCCGAGCTCGGTGCCTGCCCGTATGTTTCCGAAGAGGCCAAAGAGAAACTGGCCGCCGAATCCGCCCCCCCGATTCGGCCACTTACGGTTGGAGCGGGTGAGTACGCCGTGAAGGTCGGTGGCGAGACCGTCATGTTCCGCCATGAAAAGACCTTCGTGAATCCTCCGGGCCTCGCCGCCGTCGTGAGCACCGATGAGGACGATGCGTCGGTCAGTGGCAAGTTCGAGCGCATGAAAGGTGCCCAGTACGACCGCGTTGGATTGAAGCTTCGCGCCGAGCTGTTCGCCGTTAAGGATGCGACGGGCGATGCCGCAAAATTCGCGGCACTGGCCAAGAAGGTTGTGGATGCCACGGGCGCGAGCCTTATTCTCATGTCCGACAGCGTCGACTCCCTGAAGGCTGCTCTGGCCCAAGTCAAAGATCAGAAGCCCCTTATCTATGCCGCCACGGCCGCCAACGCGGATGCACTCGGCGAGCTCGCCAAGGAAGCGGCGTGTCCTCTCGCCGTGAAGGGCGACGGTTCGCTTGAGGGCGTGATTGCACTGACCGAGAAGCTCTCTGGCATGGGTGTCAAGGATCTGGTGATCGACACGGGGACGCGTGATCTCAAGAAGGCCTTCGAAGAGCAGATCATCATCCGTAGAGCCGCCCTGAAGGATCGCTTCCGCCCGCTCGGGTTCCCGACCCTCATCATGGCCAACGAGATGGGTGCCAACCTGATGGAAGAGACCATGGTTGCGGCGACCTTCGTGGCCAAGTACGGTGCCTTGATCGTGATGAGCGATTTCCAGGCTGACAGCCTCTTCCCACTGTTCCTGGAGCGCCTCAACATCTACACCGATCCTCAGCGCCCGATGACGGCGGAGCAGGGGATTTACCCGATCAACAATCCTGACGAGAATTCTCCGGTTCTCGTGACCTGCAACTTCTCCCTCACCTACTTCATCGTTTCCGGTGAAATCGAATCCAGCCGTGTTCCTGCCTGGCTCCTGGTGCAGGATACGGAAGGGTTGTCGGTCATGACGGCCTGGGCGGCCGGAAAGTTCTCCGGGGAGAGTGTGGGAACCTTCTTCAACAAGTGCGGCATCAAGGACAAGGTCAAGCACAAGAGCCTCGTGATCCCCGGTTATGCCGCCGGCATCAGCGGGGAGCTCGAAGAGGAGCTCGGTGGCTACAAAGTGGTCGTTGGCCCCAGAGAAGCCAGCCAGATTCCCAAGTTCCTCAAGAGCTGGAAGCCCGAATAAGCGCCGCTGGCTGCACCTGACCGATGAGGATGGGTGCGGCCCCGGCCGATTCTGAATCCCACCGGCGAGGCATCCCACCTCGCCGGTAACGATTGTGTCCCGGACAGGCACGATCGCTCGGCGTCCCTCCCGCATACCGCTCCCATACACTGTCACTGGAGGAGGGGGCCGCGCCGCTTTTGCAGCGATCGCGCTTTGGCCCCGATTCACGCAGTGGTCCCACTGCATGTGATTTCCCAGGAGGAGGAAGAATGAAATGCATCGGTGAAAACCTGAATATCATGAGTGTCAAGTACGGGAAGGCTCTTAAGGAAAGAGACGCCAAGCCCTTGCAGGAGCTCGCCATTCAGCAGGCGGAAGCAGGGATGGACTGGGTCGATCTGAACATCGGCCCCGCCGGCAAGATGGGCGAAGAGCTGATGAACTGGCTCGTGCCGGTGATCCATGAAGTGGTCGATGCGCCATTGGCTCTGGACACCTCCAACGTCAAGGCCATCGAGGCCGGCCTGAAGAAACACACCAAATGCCGTCCCCTGATCAATTCCATCATGGTGCGCCCGGAGCGAATGGCGGCTCTTCTGCCTTTGGCCAAGCAATACGATGCCGATTTCGTGGCCCTGCTTTGGGGCCCCGAAGGGATGCCACGCGATGAGAATGAGCGCGGTGCCCTGTGCTCGGAGATCGTGTTCAAGGCCATGGAAGAGTTCCAGATTTCTCCCGAGCGCATTTACGTGGATCCGATTCAGACCCCCGTGAACGTGCAGCAGGGTCAAATCATGAGTGTTCTCGAATTCATGAAGATGTTCCAGGATATCGCCCCCGGCTGCCAGAGCACCATCGGGCTCTCCAATGTCTCCAACGGCCCCCCTGATCACCTGCGCCCCATTCTGAACCAGGTGATGGCGATCATCTGGAAGCGTCATGGTCTGGCTTCCGCCATCGTGGACACGTTCGACACCAGGCTCCATGAAATCATGCGGGGCAAGCATCCCGGCATTGAAGCGCTCGTGCACAAGGTGGAAGATGGGGAGCCCATCGACATGAGCAAGCTTTCCAAGGAAGAAGCGGATTACGTGAAAACCGCCAAGGTTATTCTGGGCGTGAACCTCTATTCCGATTCCTGGCTCGAGCTTTAAGGTCAGCCGATTGGTCCGTCGGCCGCTGGATTCGACGGACGATCCGAAAGACCTGCTTTGTTACGGAGTGCGTCGCCAGTCCGAGTATGCATCGGACTGGCGACGTCTTTTTTGACAAACCTTCAAAGGGTCGATTGAGCTTCTGGCACCCATGAATTTGGATGGCCCGACGCAGTGTGTGTCAGCCTGGAGATAGTCCCCGCATGGGGTTTTAAGTTTCGCAAATCAAGCTGTTTCCTGTATCAGCGCAACCTTGCGTCCCATCTCGATTTCCTCTAGAATACTGGTCCATACAGGCGACCGAAATGGGCCGCTGAGATTCCGAATATCATTCACCAAAAGAGGGGAGTAATCAGTCATGGCGGTTAAATACGTGTATTTCTTTGGAGGGGGCAAGGCTGACGGCACCGCGGAGATGAAGTTTCTCCTCGGAGGCAAGGGCGCCAATATTGCCGAAATGACCAATCTGGGGATTCCTGTTCCGCCTGGATTTACGATCAGTACCGACGTCTGCACGTATTATTACCAGAACAACCGCCAATATCCTGCAGAGCTGAGAAAGGAAGTCGAAGACGCGCTCCATCGTCTCGAGGAGCTCATGGGCCGGAAATTCGGAGATCCGAAAGATCCTCTTCTTGTCTCGGTTCGATCCGGCGCGGCCAGCAGCATGCCGGGGATGATGGACACGGTGTTGAATCTCGGGCTCAACGACGTCACGGTTCAAGGCTTGATTGAACAGACCAGGGATGAGCGCTTCGCATACGACTGTTATCGCCGTTTCGTGGCCATGTACGGCGACGTCGTCTTGGGGCTCAAGCCCGAATCCAAGGACGACGTGGACCCCTTTGATGATCTCATCGAGCAGATGAGACATAAGCGCGGGGTCGAATTCGACAACCAACTGCCCGCGTCGGACCTCAAGGACCTCGTTGAGCAGTACAAGAGCCTGATCCAGAAGAAGCTCAACGTGACCTTTCCTCAAGATCCTGTGGAGCAGCTCTGGGGGGCCATTGGTGCCGTCTTCGGGTCCTGGAACAACCCTCGGGCCATCGCCTACAGGGAGCTGAACAACATTCCGGCGGATATGGGCACTGCCGTGAACGTTCAGACGATGGTCTTCGGGAACATGGGCGATGACTGTGGAACGGGCGTTGCCTTCACACGGAATCCGGCGACGGGCGAGAACGTTTTTTTTGGCGAGTACCTGATGAATGCCCAGGGCGAGGACGTGGTGGCGGGCATCCGTACGCCGCTACCGATCAACAAAAGCCAGAAATCGGATCCGAATGCGCTTTCTCTCGAAGAGACCATGCCGGACATCTACCGGGAGCTCGAGGAAATCCGGGTGAAGCTGGACAAGCATTACCGCGACATGCAAGACATCGAGTTTACCATCCAACAGGGCAAGCTTTGGATGCTGCAGACCCGCAACGGCAAGCGCACGGGGTTCGCTTCATTCAAGATCGCGGTGGACATGGTCCGGGAGGGTATTCTCACGAACGAGGAGGCGCTCATGCGGGTCGAGCCCGAGCAGTTGAACCAGCTGCTGAGGCCGACCTTTGACCCGGCAGCGAAGGCGGAAGCCATCAAGAACAACGCGTTTCTCGCCAAAGGACTCAATGCGGGGCCTGGCGCCGCCACGGGGCGGGTCGTTTTCAATGCTCCGGATGCCGAAGAGTGGGCCAAACGCGGCGAGCGGGTCATCCTGGTGCGTATCGAGACCTCTCCTGAGGACATTCGGGGCATGCACGCTTCGGAGGGCATTTTGACCGCCCGAGGCGGCATGACGTCTCATGCGGCGCTTGTGGGACGCCAGATGGGGAAGGTCTGCGTCGTCGGGTGTAACGCCCTTGAAATCGACTACCAGAAACGCTGCATGACGGTCGGAGACAAGGTCATTCGAGAAGGAGATTGGCTTTCTCTGGCGGGTAGCACGGGTGAGGTCTACCTTGGCCAGATTCCCACAAGACCCAGCCAGATCTTGAGGGTCCTCATCGAAAAGAGCGAAGCTCCCGAAAACTCTGAAATTTATCAGGATTACTCGGCCCTTATGCGCTGGGCCGATGAATTCAGGCGGCTCGGGGTCTGGACCAACGCCGATCAGCCCAACCAGGCGGCGGAGGCCCTGGCGTTTGGTGCCGAGGGGATCGGACTGACGCGAACCGAGCATATGTTCTTCGAGGGTAACCGCATCGATGCCGTGCGGGAAATGATCCTCTCGAAGGACGTCGAGGGGCGCAAGCGGGCGCTGGCGAAGCTTTTGCCCATGCAACGCGAGGATTTCAAGGGGCTGTTCCGCGTCATGGAGGGCAAACCGGTTACGATTCGCACGTTGGATCCGCCATTGCACGAATTCCTGCCGGTCGAGGACAAGGACATCCGCAAGGTGGCAGAAGACATGAATGTCTCCGTTGACACAATTCGAGCCAAGATCGAGAGTCTTCACGAGCTCAACCCGATGCTGGGTCACCGTGGATGCCGGCTGGGGGTTGCCTACCCGGAAATCACGGCGATGCAGGCACGCGCCATCCTGGAGGCCGCGTGTGAGGTCAAGAAGGAAGGCAGCGATGTGCATCCGGAAATCATGATTCCCCTGGTGGGACACGTCGACGAGCTCAAGAATCAGAAACAAGTCGTGGTGGACGAAGCCCTGGCGGTCATGAAAGAACAAGGCGTGACGGTCGACTACACGGTCGGAACGATGATCGAGGTGCCCCGCGGGGCCCTGACGGCTGACCAGGTTGCCAAGGAAGCGCAGTTCTTCTCTTTCGGCACCAACGATCTGACTCAGACCGTCTACGGAATCAGCCGTGATGACGCCGGCAAGTTCCTGTGGCACTATCTCGATGCCAAGATCTGGGAGTACGATCCGTTCGAACGGCTGGATCGAGTGGGCGTGGGCTCTCTCATGCGGATTGCCGTTGAAAAAGGACGGTCCTCGAGACCCGACCTGAAGATCGGGATCTGCGGGGAGCATGGAGGCGAGCCAAGCTCGGTTGAGTTCTGCCATGAGGTTGGTCTCAATTATGTGAGCTGTTCCCCGTATCGCGTGCCCATCGCACGATTGGCTGCGGCACAGGCGGCCATTAAGGAGAAACGCGCGAGGCAGGCCAAGAGCTAAACGACGTCCTCACATGAGGGCATGGCTTCCCGCCCCGTGAAGCGGTCGGCGGGGAGCCGCTCCCATATTTGACGCGAATAATTTCTGCGCCAGTCAGGACATCGCCATGGAGCGTCCTTTCCGTCTCAGACGTACGATCCTGTCCGTTCCGGCCAATCGCGAAAAGATGCTTCGTAAGGCGCCTCGGCTCCCAGCTGATGTGATCATGCTCGACCTCGAAGACAGCGTCCCAGTGTCCGAGAAAGACGTTGCCCGAGAGGCCGCTATCACAGTTTTGGGGAATAGCGATTGGCAGGGGAAGGTGCGGGCGGTCCGGATCAACGGCATGGATAGCCCATTTGCCTACCGGGACCTGATCGATGTGGTGGAAGGTGCGGGGCAGTATGTCGATGTCCTCGTCATTCCCAAGGTCAACGACGCAGGCGAAATTCGCGCACTCGACATCTTTCTCTCTCAGATTGAGGCTAGAATGGGGTATCCGCATCGGATCGGCCTTGAGGCCAGCATCGAGACGGCGTTGGGGATGCTCAGGGTCGGAGAGATTGCCTTCAGCTCGCCCAGGCTGGAAGCTCTTGTCTTTGGAGTGGCCGACTACACGGCTTCGCTGAACATGAAGAGCAAAGGCCTCAGCGGCCATGGGGATGCTGAGCCGGACTATCCGGGAGACCGTTTCCATTTTCCGTTGAGTCGAATGGCAATGGCCGCGAAGTCGGCAGGGCTTGCGGCCATCGATGCACCCTTTGGTGATTTTAGGGACTTGGAGGGTTTGAGCCTTTCCTGCTCCAAGAGCGCCGCGCTGGGCTATGACGGCAAGTGGGCTATCCATCCTGATCAGCTGGAATGCATCAATGAGGTCTATTCCCCGTCAGCCGAGGATTTTGAGCGATCCCAACGGATTCTCGCCGCCTACCGGGAAGCGCAGAAGCTCGGTCGTGGCTCGGTGGCCTTGGATGGAAAGATGGTCGATGCCGCTTCCATTCGGATTGCGACGGTGACATGCCGCCAATGGGAAGCGATTCACGCGGGCGGCCAGCAGTGAAGGGCCTCTTAGGGGAGGTGAGCTGCGTAGGGTTTCTTGACACGGGCTCTAGCCCTGGCATGCAACCATGAATACTCCTGTGAACGGAAGTCTTGACTCGGCCTCGCTGCGAGAAAAGGTCGAATCCCAGCACCATGAGCTGCAGATTCTCTTCGATATCACCTCCGCGCTCCATTGCTCCCCCCACCTGAAAGACGTCCTCCAGCAAGCTCTGATGGCGATCCTGCAAACACTCCGATTCAAGATGGGCGCGATCTATTTGGTACGGTCTCCGTTGGACGACGATTGCGTCCTGGAGTTGGCGGCTCACCACGGGTTCTCTTCGACGCTGATCCACCTGATTCAGTCTTTTTCGGTACAGTGGAAAACCATGGAAAAGACGCTTGCGAACAGGGAGGTTAGGTGGCTGGCACCGGAAGACATTGCCTTTCAACGATTGCGCGAGCGTCTCGAAAAGGAAGGAACCCGGGAGATCATCGGCATCCCGCTCATGACGCAAAAGCGCGTTCTGGGATTTCTGTACGTGACGAACAACGGGCCCGTTCAGCTGCGACCCGACCGCAATGCGTTCTTGACCACGATTGGCCATCAGATTGGCGTCGCCATCGAAAATGCTCAGCTTTTCGATACGGTGGAACGGGCTAAAAGCGAGCTCGAAATCAGCTTTGACGCCATCCAGCACAGCATCTTTGTCATTGATTCCCGCCATAGAATTCACCGTGTTAACCGAACGAGCGAGGAGGTCTACGGAAGCGCCGCAAAGATCCTCGGCCGGAGGTATTCGACCGTTCTGTATGATCAGGAGGAGCCCCCTCCCGAATGCCCCATCAACCGCTGCATGACGCAGGCCCGCCCGGTTCACGACGAGGGCCCCCATTTCAGGTGGGGAGGCTTCTACCATTTCTTCGCTTTCCCTGTGCTCAGCCTGTCGGGAGTCCTTGAGCGGGTCGTCTATTACGAGAAGGACGCCACCGCGGCGAAACGGCTCGAGCAGCGCCTCCAGCAGACGGAAAGACTGAAGGCATTGGGGACGCTCGCCGCCGGAATAGCCCACGAGATCCGAAATCCACTGGCGACCATCAATTTCAACGCACAGATGCTCCAGAGGGAATTGGGATTGGATGCAGCACAACGACAAATGTTCGAGGACGTGCTGCACGAGGTCAAGAAGATCGATCGCATCGTCCAGCAGGTGCTTCACTTTGCGAAGCCGAGGGAGCCTCAATTCTGCCCGAACTCTTTGAATGACGTCGTCAAGTACTGTTTGGACCTGGCGAGGGTTTCACTGCGCAAGGCGGTGGTGGAGGTTTCCGTTCAGCTGGATGAGTCGCTGCCCCCGATGATCATGGACTTCAATCAGATCAGTCAGGTGGTGATGAATCTCCTGATCAACGCCATCGAAGCCATGCCCGACGGGGGGAAGATGACGGTCTCGACGTACCAGCAGGAAGACCCCCTGTCTTCGGTTCTCCAGGTGAGCGATACCGGGGCAGGGATCCTTGCCGAAGACAAGGAGCGCGTCTTCGATCCCTTCTTCACGAGGAAGCCTGAGGGTACGGGATTGGGGCTGAGTATTTCCCGCCAGATCATGGAAAAACATGGGGCTTTCGTTGAGCTTGAGACACAGCCTGGTCAAGGAGCAACGTTTCGCTTGGTGTTCCCAGTGGGAAGCGGCAAGGGGTTATTGGAAACGTCCTGAATCCTGTTCTTGTGACGGGCTTCTCCGTGCGGTGTGGTTGCAGGAGAAGCTGCATTCTCCGGGAGAGCGTGTCGCGAAAACGATGGGAGCTGTTGGGAAGAAGATGCAAGGCGGGAGATGGGATCGAAAAACCCCGTGAGGGGGAGAGTCGCTTTTAGAATGCCGACTCGCCCCTCACGGGGTTCTTTTGTTGGAGGTATCGCGACTGGATCAGTTGATCGTGAAGTAATAGTTGCTTTGATCCGTGTAGTTGGCATTCGACGTGCTCGTCACCCGGACCTTGAACTTGCTCGTTCCAGTTGTGTGTGCCGTGGTGAGGGTTATGGAGCAAGAGCCGTCGGTGATGGGTACGGTCTTCGTGTCCGCAGCGATTGGTACCCCGCTTTTCAAGATCTCAACCTTCACATTGGGTCCAACAACCGCCGGGTCTCCGCTATAGGTCCAGGTGATGGTCTTCGTGCAGGGGCGAGTCCACGTCACGGCTGTGTTAGGGTAGGTGACCGTGATCGGGGAAGAGACGACGATGTACGACGACCTCGTTTTGGTGTTGGTGCCGCCCGGTCCCGAGACCGTCAGCGTGACGGTGTACGTTCCGGGGTTCTCGTATGTATGCTGCACGTTCAAGTCCGTTGTGTCGAGTGTTGTCCCATCGCCGAAGTTCCAGGTTCTTGTGTCGATTGTGCCTGTGGACGAATCGGTGAAATTGACCGTCATCGGGGCGGTCCCGCTGGTTGCGGCCGCGGCGAAATTGGCCACCGGAGCTGTCACAACAACGTAGCCGGTCCTGGTCATCGTGTTGGTGCCGCCCTCGCCCGTGACGGTCAGTCTCACCGTATAGGTTCCGGGGGTCGTATAGGAGTGCGAAACGCTCAGATCTGAGGTTTCAAGCGTTGTCCCGTCACCGAAATTCCAGGTCCTGGAGTCGATCGTGCCTGTGGAGGAATCGTTGAAATTGACTTCCAGAACCGAGGGTCCACTTGTGGCGGTGGATGCTGTGAAGTTGGCCATCGGGGTCGTCACGGTGATATAACTGGTCCTGGTCTTCGTGTTAGTTCCACCAGGTCCCGTTGCGGTCAGTTTGACCGTGTAGACCCCTGGGGTGGAGTACTGGTGGGTGGGACTCTGCTGGTCGCTGGTTTTTCCGTCACCGAAGTCCCAGAGCCATGTATCAATGATACCCGTCGAGGAGTTGGTGAAAGACACGTTCAGAAGCGAGGGCCCGCTTGTGGCGGTGGACGCCGCGAAGTTGGCCACCGGAACCGTGTAGTAGACGGTGATGTAGTTGGTCTTGAACTTCTCGCCCGAGCCGTAGGGTCCTCCAACGGTCAGGGTCACCGTGTAGGGCCCGCCGCTGCTGTAGGTGTGCGTGGGGTTCTTGACATTGCTGTGCGTCGTTCCGTCTCCGAAATCCCAATCCCAAGAGGTCGGGCTGCCGGTGGACAAGTCGGTAAACGTTGTGGTCAACGTGCCCGTACCGGTCAGCGGTGTCGCGCTGAAATCGGTCTTGTAGACCGTGATGTAGCTCGTTTTCGTCTCGACATTCGATCCGCCCGGCCCTGCCGCCGTTAAGGTGACGGTGTACGTGCCCGCGGTCGTGTAAACGTGAGAGGGATTCTGATCGGTGCTTGTGCTGCCGTCTCCAAAATTCCAGGCATACGACGTGACGGTGCCGACGGAGGCATCGGAGAAGTTGACGGTCAAGGGTGTCCTGCCGACGGTGGTGCTTGCGGTGAAATTGGCGTCGGGAGCGACGGAAATGTAGTTGGTCTTGGTGACCTGACCCGTTCCGTTGGAATTCCAGACTTTCAATGTGACCGTGTAGACGCCGTTGCTCACGTAAGCATGGGTTGGATTCTTCACATCGCTTGTTGGCGTGCTGTCTCCGAAATCCCACTCCCAGGCGGTCGGGGTCCCCGTGGACAAGTCCGTGAACGCCGTGGTCAACGTCCCTACCCCCGTGACGGGTGTGGCGCTGAAATCTGTCTTGTAAATGGTGATAAGGTTGGTTTTCGTCTCCACATCTGATCCGCCCGGTCCGTACACGGATAGTGTGACGGTATAGGTTCCGGGACTACCGTAGGTGTGGGTGGGATTCTTCTCGGTACTTGAGCCCCCGTCCCCGAAAGACCACGCCCATGACGTGATCTCACCGATCGAGGTGTCGGAGAAGCTTACGCTGAGGGGCGCATAACCGATCGTGGAACTCGCCGAGAAATTAGCATCGGGTTTGAGTGTAATGTAATTGCTTTTTGTCTCCGTCCCGGTCCCCTTGGGTCCTGACACGGTCAGGGTCACCGTGTAGACGCCTGGGGTTTCGTACGTGTGGGTCGGGTTCTGAAGATGGCTTTGCTCGCTTCCGTCCCCGAAGTCCCACGTCCATTCAGCTGGGCTGCCTTCGGATGTGTCCGTGAAGGATACGTTCAACGGTGTGCTGCCGCTGGTTGGTGTGGCCGTGAAATTGGCGAGAAGCACGGTGATGAAGGCGCTTTTCACTGTCTGGCCTGATCCGATTTCGTTCGTCACCTTGAGGGTCACGTTGTACTTGCCAGGAGTCGTATAAACGTGTGTCGGGTTCTGCTCGGTGCTGGTTCCCCCATCACCGAAATTCCAGAGCCACGAGGTGATCTCCCGGTTGCCCCCGTTGGAGTTGTCCGTGAACTGGACCGTCAAGGCCTCGTAGCCTTCCCTGATGTCTGCGCTAAAATCGGCCGTGGGGTTGACTTTGATGTAATCGGTCTTCTCCTCGACGTCACTGCCTCCAGGACCGGTTGCGGTCAGCTTGACGGTGTGGAAGCCAGGCCCAAAGGCGTGAGTCGGCGTCTTGCTTGGGCTTGTTCCTCCGTCACCAAAATCCCATTCCCAGGTATTCACGGTCCCCGTCGTCGTATTGGAGAACCTCACGCTGAGCGGGGGATTGCCGGACAGGGGAAGCCCTCTGAAAGCAGCCACCGGAGGCGGCCCGGTTATGGTGAAGTTGCTGTCGCTCGTATCCTGGTAGGTCGCGACGGATGTACTCGTGACCTTGATCCGGTAGTCCGTCCCCGGCGTCCTCTGGACCGGAATCACGTAATTGTAGGAGCCGGTCCCATTCGATCCGACGGGGGTGCCGAGTGTGACGGTGGCCACCCGCACGCCGGCCTTGAACAGCTCGATTTTCACCTTCGAACCGACGCTGCCTGCATAGGTCCAACTGATGGCGACGTTATCCCCCGCACGTAGGGTTTCTGTGCCATTCGGGCTCACGACCGTGATGGACGGAAGCGTAACGGTAACGTCTTGGGTGGTGCTGTGCATTCCACCGGGGCCGGCGACGGTGAGGGTCACGGTGTAGACTCTGACAGCTGAGAAGGCATGCTGCGGATTCTGCTCGGTGCTGGTGCCGCCGTCACCGAAATTCCACACCCAGGACGTGATTTCTCCCGTGGACGCATCGGTAAATTGAACCGGGGCTCCCATGGCGACGGGATTCGGCGCTGCCGTGAATGCCGCGACAGGAACCTCAACGACCTTGATGTAGGCGGTCTTGGTGATCGACCTCGATCCAGTAGACCCCGACGCTTCCAAGCTCACACTGTACGTTCCGGGTGTTGTGTAGACGTAAATGGGATCTTGTGCATTACTTGTTCCCCCGTCACCGAACTGCCAGGATCGAGTGTCGATGGTTCCCGTGGACTGGTCGCTGAAATGGACCTCACTTCCTACAACGACCGTGGTCGGAGTTGCCACGAAGTCAGGATTTGGGACGCTGACATCGATGTAGTGGTCTTTGGTGAGTGTGGCGTCTCCTCCCGGACCATGAACCGTGAGAGTCACGGTGTAAGTTCCGTTGGTGGTGTAGGCATGCTTTGGATTCTGGTCGGTGCTGGTGCCGCCGTCACCAAAACTCCATTCCCAAGACGTGACGACGTCCTGCGACGCATCGGTGAACTGGACCTGATCGCCTGTGGCAACAACGGTCGGGACAGCGGAAAAGTCTGCAGTTGGAGGTCCCGCGACCTTGATGGTTTTTGTCTTGCTTCGGACTCCAGAAGACCCCGTTACCGTAAGGGTTACGATCTTGTCCCCCGTGGTGATGTACGTGTGTGGGGGAGGCGTTGCATGGCTCGGATCGGAATCAGGGTATTCGACAGACTCGCCGTCACCGAATTCCCACTTCCAGGTGGAGAGGTCTCTCCCTGTCGAGGTTCCTGTGAACGTGACGGGCTTATTCACTCCAACCGGGGAAGCAGGGGTTGTCGTGAAATCGGGATTGGGGAGTCCCACATCGACAGGCTTGGTTGTCGAATGACTTCCAGCCGGATTGGTTACTGTCAGAGTCACACTGTAGGTCCCGCCGGAGGGATACGTGGTATACGTGTGCTTCGGGCTCGTGTCGGTGCTTGTCGCACTGTCGCCGAAGCTCCAGGA
>CALBZH010000043.1 GCA_937889795.1 uncultured Syntrophobacteraceae bacterium
CGGTTGTAGGTGATGCCGGAGACCACCACTTGTTCCATTTCTTCATCCTCCTTGGTGACGAGCGTGCCTGGAGCATCGGTGAACGAGGAGAGGACCATGATGGGGACATGGTATTTCATGCCGAATTCCACCGAGCGCAAGTGCAAGACCTTGGCTCCCATGCTGGCCATCTCCAGCATTTCTTCGTAGCTGATCTTTTCAAGCTTTCGGGCCTTCGAGTAAACGTTCGGGTCCGCGGTGAAAACCCCTTCGACATCCGTGTAAATCTCGCACATATCGGCACTGAGGGCGGCGGCGAGGGCGACGGCGGTTGTGTCGGAGCCGCCTCGGCCAAGCGTGGTGATGTTGCCTTCGTCGTCGTACCCCTGAAAGCCGGCAACCACAACAATCTTCCCATCATGGAGCTTCTCCATGATGGGAAGCGTCTCGATCCAGTTGATGCGCGCCTGCCCGTAATTGCGGTCCGTGATGATGCCCGCTTGGTAGCCGGTCATCGATACGGCTTCAAACCCCATTTGCTTGACGGCCATACAGAAGAGGGCGATCGTAATCTGCTCCCCGGTGGCGAGCAGCACGTCAAGCTCGCGGGCATCGGGCTTTGGCGAGATCTCCTTGGCGAGCTTGATCAAGCCGTCGGTCTCGCCAGCCCTCGCCGATAAAACAACCACCAGCTTGTCACCGCTTCGGGCTCGCTCGGTCACCCGATGCGCCACCGCGCGAATGCGCTCGGCATTGGCCACGGATGTTCCCCCGTATTTTTGCACGATAAGGGCCATACGCTCTTTGGACCTCCTTAAGACGGATGAATTGGGATAACGGATTACTGCTTCCTGGCTGCGAGGCGGGAGGGGGACGAGCCTGTCTCTCGAAACCCGCACAGCATGCGGAAATTTTATTTTCTAGCATAAGTCGTCCAATGCTTGAAGACGTTTTTTCGGTTATCCGAGAGCTTCCTCTCTTCTCCCAGCGTCGTCTTGGGTAGACAAGTGGCATTATGATTCGGTATCCGTTATATCGTTCTTGCCATCATCATGATGGTGGGGACGGGTCCGACTTGATTTTGGCGCTCAGGCGGCTACGAACCCAAGTGGCCCGTCCATCTTTCAGGGGAAGGGATTGGGGACAGGAGGGGATGATGAAGCGAGTGAAGGCGGTCGGAGCGTCGTTGCTGATCCTGCTGACAAGCGCGTCTCTGGTTTGGGCACAGCAGGTCTATGACGGAGAATACGGGAAGGGCCCAAACAGGTTTTCGGTGGCCACGGGCAGCCCCGGTGAGCTGGGGTTGCTCAAGGAGCTGGGCGAGGCCTACGCCAAACAGGCCGGGACGACGCTTCTCTGGAAAAAGGCTGGCTCTGGCGAATCGCTCAAGGCGCTGAAGGACAAATCGGTCGACATGATCATGGTTCATGCGCCGGCTGCGGAAAAGAAAGCGCTTGAGGAAGGCTGGGCGACGCGACGGATCCTCATCGGGTCCAACGAGTTCTTCATCGTTGGGCCACCGGAAGACCCCGCCAAGATCGCAGAAGCCAAGAGCGCCGCGGATGCGTATCAGCGCATTGCAGCCGCGAAGGCGAAGTTCTTTTCCAGGGGGGATAATTCCGGGACCCACAAGAAAGAAATGGATATTTGGCAGAAGGCTTCCCTTTCGCCTTCCGGCGACTGGTATGTTGCCACGAAGGACTTCATGACCGCGACACTCAAACGGGCGAACGACGAAAAAGGCTACTTCATGACGGACAGCAGCACGTGGGTCGCGGAAAATAAGAAGCTGCCGAATCTGAAGGTTCTTTTCCGGGGGGACAAGTTTCTCGTGAACACGTACCATGCACTCTGCGCTCCCGAAGGGGCTACCCCGGGGGCCCAATGGGCAGCCAGGTTCATTGATTTCGTCGCTTCCGAGGAGGGTCAGACGATTATCCGGGAATATGGCAAGAAAGAGTATGGTCAGGGTCTTTACGATGATGCCGTCTACGCGAAGCGCTACGACGACTGAATCGGCATGGTAGAGGAAAGTCCAGTGTGCGCAGGAGGTATGAATGACGAACAAGCAAGTCTACAGTGTCTGTGGCATGTGCAGTGTCCGGTGCCCAATACAGGTTCAGGTCCGAAACGGGGTCCCCACATTTCTTCAAGGGAATCCCCACGCGGCAGGGATCAACGGATCCATTTGCGCGCGTGGCGCCGCGGGTCTTTCGCTTGTCAACGATGACGAGCGCCCCCAGGCCCCCCTCATTCGGGTTGGCGAGCGTGGGGAAGGAAAATGGCGTCGTGCGTCCTGGGACGAAGCCCTGGACTACGTTGCCGACCGGCTCAAGTCCATTCGGGAAGCCCACGGGGAGCGCAGCGTGCTTTTCTCCGATCGCGGCGGGCCTTTCCGGGATCTCCATATGGCCTTCATGAGGGCGATCGGCTCGCCGAACTACTGCAACCACGATGCCTCGTGTGCGCGGAATGTCCAGCATGCCGCTCTCTCCGTTTTCGGGCTTGGCCGAAAGGATGTCGTTTACGACCTCAAGAACGCGCGTCACGTGGTGCTGCAGACTCGAAACATTCTCGAGTCGATCAATGTCAAGGAAGTCAATGATCTCATCGAGGGATTGGGCAAGGGCTGCAAGCTGACCGTGATTGACATCCGTGCCAATGGATCCTCCGCCAAGGCCGACCGTTTCTTCATGCTAAGGCCCGGGACCGATTATGCGCTCAATTTGGCGGTCATCAACGTGCTGCTTGCCGAGCGTCTTTATGATGCGGAATTCGCTCGGTTGTGGATCAAGGATCTCGATGCATTGCGCCATTTCGTGGGCAATTACACCCCGGAGTGGGCCGCGAAGGAAACGGGACTCTCAGCGGAAAGCATCGTGGATTTTACGAGAGATCTTGCCCGGGCCAAACCTGCGGTCGTGTGGCATCCTGGCTGGATGACCGCCCGCTACAAAGATTCGTTCTATGTCTGCCGCTCCGCTTACATCATCAATGCGCTTCTTGGATCCGTTGGTGCCAAAGGGGGCATGCCCCTCTCCAATACACCCGGGGACATTGGTAAGAAAGGACTGAAGAAGCTGGTTGACCTCTTTCCCAAGCCAAGCGAGAAGCGTGCCGATGGGGTCGGGTGGCGCTATGGCCATTTCGACACCGGCCCGGGTCTCCTGCACCTGGCCTTCAAGGCGATCGAGACCGAAGATCCCTATCCCGTCAAGGCCTACATTGCGTATCGTCACGACCCCTTGATGGGCTTCCCCGAGCCCGATCGGCTCAAGAAGATCTTCGGCAAGCTGGATCTCCTGGTTTCGGTCACCTTCAGCTGGTCGGACACCGCCTGGTTTTCCGACGTCGTACTGCCGCTCTCGCCCTATTTGGAAAGGGAAAGCATCATCGCTTGCAAGAACGGCTTGAAGCC
>CALBZH010000044.1 GCA_937889795.1 uncultured Syntrophobacteraceae bacterium
TTTGCCGATCTTCTTCGTGGTGAAAAACGGCTCGAAGACGTGCTCATGCAGATCCTTGGGGATTCCTCGTCCCGTGTCCGCAAAGGAGATCATGACATACTCACCGGCCTTGATGGCAAGCTGGTCTTTGGAGAAGGCCTGGTTGAAGTTGACATTCTGGGTCTGAATGGTGATTCGACCCCCATCCGGCATGGCGTCTCGCGAGTTAAGGGCCAAATTCATGAGGACTTGCTCGATCTGCCCCGGGTCCGCTTTGACGGGCCTCAGCGGATAGCCGGGATTGAAATCGAGCTCGATGTGCTCGCCGATGAGACGGCGCAGCATTTTGAGCAGGTTCATGATGGTCTGGTTCAAGTCCACCTTGGCCATTTGCATGGTCTGGCGTCGGCTGAAGGCGAGGAGCTGACGAACCAGGGTGGTGGCGCGGTTGACGGCTTTCTGAACCTGGTTGAGCCTTTTGCGGAAGGCCGAATCCGTCGGAATTTCAGCCAAGACGATGTCAAGGTGCCCCAAGATGACCTGCAAGAGATTGTTGAAATCGTGCGCAACCCCTCCCGCAAGCTGCCCCACAGCCTCCATCTTATGCGCCTGGCGGTACTGCTGCTCCAGCTTGACCTGTTCTGTCACATCCCGAAAAACAAGCACCGCCCCGACCACCTGCCCTTGACTGTTCATGATCGGGGTGCCGCTCTCGGAGATCAGCCGCTTGATCCCCTCTCTGGAAGCGAGGGAAGAAGTCCGACGCGCCTCCGTGGAGGGACCCGCCCTCAGGATGGCGTCGATCGGGTTGAAGACCCGCTCACCCGTTTCGGCGTCAAAGGTCTGAAAAACCTCGCTGAGCTGCCTTCCACGGGCCTGCTCGAACCTCCACCCCGTCAGGGTTTCCGCCACCGGGTTCATGCGCGAGATCCAGCCGTTCACGTCCGTTGTGATGACCGCATCGCCGATGGATTGCAGCGTGATGGCAAGGTTTTCCTCGTTCTCGCGCAGAGCCGCCTCGGCCCGCTTGCGATCGGTAATGTCGGTGAACATCGCAAAGGACCCGTCAAATCGGCCTTTGTCGTCAAGAGTCGGCGTCACCGATACAATCATGTGCCGTATCGTGCCGTTCTTGTGCCGGAACGCCAGCTCATAGACGCCTCCCGATCCTGCTTTCCGCGTGTCGCTTCGTTGGGCAAAGCTCTCGAGCTCTTCGGCGGGGATGAAATCCGTCAAGGGACGTCCCAGCATCTCCTCGACCGTATAGCCCAGCATTTCAGCCAATCGTTGATTCACAAAAGACGTCCGGAAGTCCTTATCGAGGGAGCCGATCCCTTCCCGGGCCGTCTCAACGATGGTGCGATAGCGCAGCTCGCTTTTCCGGAGAGCCTCCTCACCGCGCTTGCGATCGGTAACCGACTGAAAATAAACGGATATCCCGCTTGGATGCGGGTAGATTCGAACTTCGTGCCAGATGGTGTGAGAGCCTTGACGGAAGTGAGTTTCAAACGACACAAAGGTCATCTCGAGCAGGGCCTTGCGGAAGTGCTCCTCGAGCATGGTGCCCTGCATTTCGGAAAAAACCGAGAAGAACTCCTTTCCAAGCACCTCGGTCCGTTTCTTTCCGAGAAGCTTTTCCGCCGCGCTGTTGAAGTAGTTGACCACCAGGTCCAGATCGAGGGAGAGAAAACCATCGCTGATACTCTCGAGCGTTTCCGAGGTCCGCTTCAGGGTCAGCTGGCGCTCCTCTTCGGCCCGCTTGCGCTTGCTGATATCGTTTACGGCAATCACCAGCACACTGGTGTCATTGTCTTCTTGACCAGGGAAAAACGACCGCTCAAGAGAGCGTCCTTCAAGCTCCGCCCACAGACTTGGTCTTCCCTTGCGGTTGAGTCGCACCTCCAGGGACTTGTGGGCGGGCTTCTTGAAGAAAGCCTTGAATCGGGCCAGGAAAATCGGGCGGTCTTTCAGATCGATAAATTCAGCGAAGGCCTTGTTCTCGAGACGAGGCAGCTCCACATGGAGCATGTCCGCGAGGGTCTGGTTGCACTGGAGAATGATGCCATGCTTGTCAACGGTCAGGTAACCGACCGGCGCCATGTTGAAGAGCACCGAAAGCCGATCTCGCGAGGCTTCCAGTTCGCACTGGATCCGTCGCAATTCGTCGTTTTGCATTTCCAGCTCGATCTGGTGAACCCACAAGTCCTGCACCATGCGCTTGATCTCATCAAGGGACAGGGCAGCGATTTCCTTTTCCTGCATCATCCCGCTGACGAAGGCTTCAGCTTTCTCGCGCAGTTTGGACAGGGAGCTCTCTCCCGACCCGCTATCCATATTCCTCCTCAGAAGCAGCTAAGCGCAAGCTCCCAGCAATGAGCGTTGAGCGGTAAGTAAGTAAAGAGAAAACGATGAGTTACATTGAGAGCCGTGGCTCGCTTGCCGAGACAGCCTTGATGGTGACAGGCTTCGGAGGTGATAAACCGCGAACGATTCCTGGCGCAAGAGCAACCCGACCGTAGTGACTCATTATAATTCCGTGGCATCCGGTGTCTAGGCAAAAGTGGGACCAGAAGTGTCCCACGATTTTCACGTGAGCGCGGGGGCTCTGCTAACAAGGGGAGAGATCCGTCCTCACCTGAGGATACTGAAAGGGGGCGTCGCTTGCGTTGGACCTCTATTGGGTGGGCAGCTCCTGAACAACTGGATTACGAAGCGTGCCGATGCCTTCAATCTCGACCTCAA
>CALBZH010000045.1 GCA_937889795.1 uncultured Syntrophobacteraceae bacterium
TGGTGGATTCGTTGTCCCCGGAGGTTTCTAGAAAGCAAATGTGCTTGAGGAGCGCACCCTCCCCGGCGTTCGCGGTCGATGCGAAATAGTACTTTTCGCCATCTTTCCGATAGCCGTCGAGGAGGATCCCTTGCTTTCGAAAGAACATGAAGGAGAGCGGGCGAATGGAAAGCTCACGGGAAAGGGGCCAAGCCCAGAGACGGTCTCCGACCGGCGTCACAAGGACTGCGTCGTCGGCGTAGCAGCGGAAGCCGAAGCGGGTGAGGTTGAAGGCCGTCGTTGACTTCCCCGAGCCGGAATTGCCCATGAAGACAATGGCGCTCTCCGCAAGCGCCATGCATGAGCCATGAAGAATGAATCCCCCGACGCGCTCCATGAGGGGTTGGAGGGCCGCCTGGAGGACGTCATCCAGCATGAGACTCACGGGTGCTTTCGACGGATAGCGAACGGCAATGCGGTGTCCCCGGACGTCCAGCGAGATGGTGTAACGATCGAACATTCTGAGAATCGTACGGTCATGCCCATCTTCGATCGGATGCTTCTCGATGTAGACGACGTTGGGCTTGCACGGGCGCCGTATGAGGTCTGAGACGGAATCATCCTCGATATAGTCGATGAAGCCGATGACTCGATTCGTAAAGGTCTCCGAAAGACAAATGTGCCGATGGGCCTCCTCCTCGAAGCGCGGGGAAGGGAAGCCGATTCGGACGCCAAGCTCGCCCAGATTCAAGAACGCATGAGCGCTCACTCTCAGAACCTTCCTAGCTCTTTCAACCGCTCCTTTTGGTCGCGGCTCAATTTGGGGTAAGTGGTCGCCTCAAGCTCGTCTTGCGCTCGCGCGCAGAACGACCCGTCTTCGAGCTGCTGCAACAGGGGACGGAGCATCTTTACCCCGCAGCGAACTGATTTGATCGCCAGATCCTGAGTGGTGTCCCGCGGGGCAATATCGACCTCCTCCTGAGCCAGGATGTCTCCGCGGTCGATCTGCGGTGTCATGAAATGCCAGGTTGCACCGGATCGCTTCTCACCGTTGAGCAGGATGTGTCCAAAGGGAGTGGGGCCTCGGTAACGCGGGAGCAGGGTGGGATGGAAGTTGATGAATCCGAGTCTGGGAATTTGGAGGAGCGACTCGCGAAGGATCTGACCGAAGTTGGCTACAATCCCAAGATCCGGCTGCAGGTCGGCGAGAGTCTTCAGGAATTCGGGAGCATTGATGTGTGGGGCTCGCAAAGCTCGGATGCGATTCCGAGCGAGATAGTCGGTAAGCGCATATGCCTCGATGGTCCGTCGCCACTTCCGGAAAAATGCCCAGTTCATGCGAGCAAGAGGCGACAAAGCCTCACGCATCACTCGGAGGCTCAGCAGCCACTCTCTCGGCTTCCAGCGGGAGCGTCGAATAGGCGGCAGATACACGCCCAACAGGTGAACAGGAGAGGTCCTGAGCGCATCAAGGATTTGCAGTTCCGTACCCAAAAAGACGACTCGCAGCATCTGGCCTTCTGTCATGATGACGATTACTTGCGCACCAACATCTTCTTCGCAAGAAATTGGTCGATCATCTCTTCTGCATCTTTTCTTGCCGTAGCTTCACTTACACTATATTCATCACAGAGCTTCCCCACGATATCGTCCAGCGAAGATTGATCCATCAACCCTTTCCAAACTCGGCTTCCGGTAGGATTCAGGGAATAGTAAACTCCAGAGTCGAGATTTAATACAACGACCTGATCCCCAACTTCCTTCCAAACAAATTCTTCCGTCAATGAATAGGCCACGGCAATCAGCTCCTAATCATACTCAAGGAATGTAGCAAATTGCTCAATAATATCTTCAACCTCAAATCGCAGAATACCATGCTCACGTATCCAGCAGTGTCCTTTTAGACTGCCTGACTGCAATCGAGCGCCAAAGCAAAGAGAAACGGGAAGGTCCATCCTTTTGCCATAAAAATAGATCGACAGGCCTCGAATGAGACAGGGTTGCTTCCTGGCCAGCAGCAGGAAACGAAAGGTCTTGCGGAGAGCATCGACCTTTCTTGAAACGGCTTCCAGGGATCCTGGCGACAAAGGAAGTGTCTCTGCCAGATCCCGGATGTATCCCATGGTCTTCGGGACTCCAAAAATCCGGGTCAACGCGACAAACAGGTTGCTCCAAAGCAGCAGAGCCAAAAAAGATGGCTCCCACCCGTTCGGGGAGGAGCCATCACCCTTTCTCCTAAACACGTTCCAGCCTCATCAGGAATCGTTTGTCCAATTCTCCGGTGACAGTCGGTCGGGACCTGGCCGAAGCATGTATAATCGCCCCCGAGATGAGGCCCACGGCACAAACCCAGCTTTGTTGGGTTGAACTGCTGGAAAAACAATGGAGGTCTTTAAACGAGCTTGGGCCTCCCGATTGGGAGAATGCCCAATCGCTTAGAACAGGTAATAGTAGTAGACGACAGCCGTTGCCTCCTCCAAGGGCTCATGCTGCTCCATTTTGGGTTTCTCGTAGCTTTTTTTGGTGAGGTCCTTCTCTTGATCCAATTCTTTGGCCATCTTTTCCTCCTCCTCGTGAAAACAATCACCTCAGACGAACCCACGACCTTTACATTTCTTTACCTGGTTACTTTAGAGCCAGCTATGAGGTCAAGAACTTTCATGCGCGACCTCTCAAAAAAACGAGCTGCGAGTAAGTGTCACACAGAGCGGGAAAGGACTACCGCTGCTTTTCGGGTGCTGTCGGCTGCGGAGCCGGCTTGTGGACCAAACCGTACAGCATTCCCGCGACGAGACGGGGCTCGGCCACGACCTTGGGCTTCATGGGGTCACCGGGACCGGATACCGAGCTCGACCACGTGCACTGACCCGCCTCGAGATTCAGCAGGCCACAGCTCATGTTCCTCCAGTCCACGGAGTATCCCGGGAAAAACATCACGTAGACATGTCCGTGGGTCGCTACTCCCGTCGCCACGCCGGTTGCCATGCCGATCGCGGCGCTGAGAAGGCCTTGCCCGACGGCCTTTCCCGTCGAGATACTGGTGCCGTTGACCCCAAGATAGAGAACACTCGATGCATTCATCTTTTCCGCCACCACCTGGGTGGCTTCCGCAAGCTCCTGGGCGCCCACGGTGAAAGGAGGGGGTTGAGGTTGTCCTTTCTTCGCCTGCATGGCCTGATTGCTCGGCTGCTGTGCCGCGGTACGGCTGTAGACCTCCCCGGACAGCGTGAGAAGCGCCTTTAGCAGCTCGGGATCCTCTCCGATTTCCGGCTCCACGGCGAAGGGCGGTCGAGCCTGTTTCGTCTCTCCACCCACGCGGTCAGCGACCTTGAACGACGCGACATGATTTCCATGCGTAAGGGATCCGCATACGAAAGGAACAAGCTCGGTACGCACCGAGACTTGTTTCTCCCGCAAATACGTGCGCGCGGAAGCGAGGAGTGCCTTCGCGCCCTCCTTTGATTCGGCAATGGAAAAATAGTCACCATCTCCGACCACGTCTTTCTGAAGGCATACGTCAGCAATCAAAACAACACCCCCGTTTTGATCCATGACGGGATCATGAGCGACAATAAAAGTCTGTTTGGGTGTATGCGCACAGCCAGCCAACAGGACAATCAAGAGAGCTTTCGCGAATACCTTGGCATTATGGCCTCCCATCACTCCTCACCTCCTTCTCCATGAGGGTTTGCTGTGTGTGGCTGGAGCGGGGAAGACAGCCAGCCGGGCGGTTGATTGTCCTAAGAAGCGCCATGGTCGGAATGGCCATGAATCGAGGGTGCTTCGCGCTCGAGTCGTTCGGTGTCGCGGAAAAGAGATGTCAAAGGGAGCGTCCGAGCCAAGAACGATCGCCTCGGCTCGGTCATAGGGGCCAGGTTCGGTCACGCGATGAGGTTGCGAAGTCCCGGGCTGAGACAAGACGCTGGATTTCGGACTCACATCCTCCTTATGGCACAGGACCGTAGGCTGTGCATTAGAAAACTCGCGCGGCGGGAAAGTCGAAATGTCAGTGTCTCGGATCGACCAGATTGTCCCTTGTGGAAGGACCTGATGACGGTGCTAGGTTGTCTGCTCGGTCATCCAGAGAAAGACGGCCAGGGCGCTGAACAAAATGTTGGCGGACCACACGCCGATGAAGGGAGGCAATATGCTCGCGGTTGCCAGAGAGCAGCCCAGGTGGAGCATGGCCAGGTAGAAGAATGCGACGATCAACCCGATGCCGGTGCTCACCGCGATGCCTCCCTGAAGGCCCTGTCTGAGTGCGATGAAGATCCCGACGAGCGCCAGGATGATCGTTGTGAACGAGGAGGCCATGCGCAGGTGGAGCTCCACTTCGTAGGGAATGGCATTGTAGCCTTCGTGCCGGATCTTCTTCGTATACTCGTAAAGATCGAGCCACCCCAAATCCTCGGGGAGTGTTGCGAGGCTTGCGAAGTCATCGGGAGTCTCCGCCAGGTCGATCTTGCGCTGGTCGAACCATTCCTGCTGGGTCTCGGCACCTGAAAACCGCAAGAGGAGTCCGTCCTCGGCCAGCCAACCACCGTCTTGCCAGCGCAGCCGGCGCGCATCGACCCTCTGGGTGAGCTTGAACGCATCGTCCATGAAAAACAGGGAGACTTTCTCCAGGGTTTGATTCTTTCGGTCGTGCAGTCGAATCTGGTAGATCACGTTCTGTCCGCGATACCAGACATTCTCCTGAGTCATCGTCAAGGCCGTCTTTTTATGCTGCACTTGCTGCTGCCAAATCAACTGAGCTTGCTGGTTGAGCGAGCGGGCCCCGGTTTCTCCGAAACCGAAATGGACCAGCGCAATGACGGCCGCCGCGAGCACGATGGGACCCGTGTAGCGCGTGGCGCTCACGCCAACCGACTGGAGAGCCACGAGCTCCCGGTTTCGGCCAAGGATCCCGAGAGCAATCAGGGCTGCGAGCATGGTCATCAGTGGCACGCCCTGCATGGCGATGAAAGGCATCTTGAGGAGGAAAAAGGCAAACGCGTCACGGACGGGCACGTTCTTTTCCAGAAGCTCATCGACTTTTTCAAAAAAGTCCACGATGACATAAAGACCGAGAAAGGCGACCATCGCAATGGCGAAGATGGGGAGGAAATGCCTTAGAATGTAGCGAGGGAGGATCTTCATGCTAGACCTTTGGGCTGCCGGAGGGGACGGAATCGGCTTTCCGCTTGGCGATGATCCATCCGCGGAGCCGGTTCACGATAGTCACCCACACCATGGGAGTCTCTCGCTGCGTTTTGACCCACAGGTACAGCGCAAGCAGCGCACTCAGCGCGTTGGGGGCCCACATGGCGACGGACGGCGGGATCACGCCATTTTCCCCAAAACCTTTTCCAGCAGAGAGGACCACGTAGTAGGTGAGGTAGATCGACAGGCCGAGCGTGATGCCGGTCATGCGGCTTCTCTGCCGAAACAGGGCGCCGAGCGGAGGGCCCATCAATCCCAGGAAAAGGCAGCCCATCGGAAGGGCTAGCCGCTGATGGAGCTCGAGGGCGTACGGAAGTGTTGCCTTGGCGGGTGCTCCCGGGGTCGCGTAGGCGGTGTGGCGAAGCTCAGTCAGGCTCATCAGCCGTTTGGCCTTGCCGCCCTTCACCGGACCGCCGCTGAACAGCTCGTCGAGCGAAAGGGTGAGATCATACGATTTGAACGTGATCGTCTGAGCATCCTTGAACGTGTCCGGAACTCGCGTGATGATGCCATCCGACATCTTGAAGACCAATTGATTCAGTGAGCGGGGTACGATGATTTGAGCGCGCTCCGCAACAATGGTGAGTCTCACGTCCTGTTCGCGCTGATCTTGGGCGAAAACGCCCTCGATCGTGAGGTTGGATGGGTCCACGGACTTGAAGAAGAAAACCAAATTCGGAACAATATCGATGAACGTGCCTTCCTTGAGGAATGCAGGCAAGCTGACTTTTCCGATGGACTTCAGCTTCTGCTCAAAAGCTTGACTTGATGCGGGTATCAGGTAGATGGTGTTGAAGTAGGAGAGCGTTGTCATAAACAGCAGCACCGCGAGCGTCGCCGGCAAAAAATGGGTGGCGGGGATCCCGGCCGCCCTGAGGGCAACGATCTCGTTGTCGCCACTCAGGCGCACGAAGGCGAGCAGTACCCCCATGAGGGTCGCCATCGGCATGGCAAACAAGATGAGCTTCGGCAGGGCATAAGCCATGAGCTCCGCAAGGTCCGAGATCGTCATGGGAGAGGTAAAGAGATAGCGCGTGAGCTGCAACAGGCGGCCTGTCAGCAGAATGATCGTCAACCCCAGGAGACCCACGAAAAGGGGGGCGAGCTGCTCTTCGACGAGATAGAAGAAAAGTGTCTTTTTCATCGGAGCGTATTAGTACTGAAAAGGGATGGATCAGGTCAATGCCAAATGAGACACCCCGTGAAAGGCTGGACGAACAGCCGGTTCCGTTGCGGCTGGAAATCGAGGCGCGGGAGCGGTCTCAGCTCGCAGCCCGGGCGCAGGCGAGCAGCCAGTCCAGGGGGCGACTGAAAGACGAAGAGGAGTGCACGCTTCGGACGGCATACCAGCGCGACCGGGATCGCATTGTCCACTGCAAGGCCTTTCGGCGTCTCAAGCACAAAACCCAGGTCTTTCTCTCTCCCACCGGCGACCACTATCGAACACGTCTCACGCACACCCTCGAGGTATCCCAGATCGCGCGAACGATCGGGAGAGGACTGCGTCTCAACGAGGACCTTATCGAAGCCATCGCCCTGGGCCATGACCTGGGGCACACCCCCTTCGGACACGGTGGCGAGCGCGTGCTCAACCAAATCATCCCAGGCGGCTTCCATCACACCCGACAGAGTCTGCGGGTCGTCGATCGACTGGAAAATGCCGGTCGGGGTCTCAACCTGACCCACGAGGTCCGTGACGGGATTTTAAAACACTCGAAGGGCAGGTCCAGTCCAATCTTTCTCGATGCGGACGAGCGGGCGGATACCCTGGAAGCTCAAGTCGTCCGGCTGGCAGACATTGTCGCCTATTTGAACCACGATCTGGACGACGCGCTTCGGGCTGATATTCTCAAGGAAGACGACATCCCCGACGCCGTCAGGACCGGCCTTGGATCGCGTCATTCCCAACGAATCCACACGCTTGTCTACGATATCATTCACACAAGCCTTCAGGAGGACGGCGGGGAGATCACGATGAGCGAGCCGGTGCTGTCCGTGGTCGATGCCCTGCGCGTGTTCTTGTTCGATCGCGTGTACGACGTGCCTCAAGTGCGGCTGGAATTCGATCGGGTCTTTAAGATCATAGAGGATCTGTTCAACCTATTCATGAAAGACGATCGTCTGTTCGGCCAAGAGATCGGGGCCCTCGCCCGGGGGACCAGGCGGGAGCGTCAGATCTGCGACTACATTGCCGGGATGACGGATCGGTATGCGCTTGACCTTTACAGACGGCTCTTCCTGCCGCGTCCTTGGATGAAGCTCTGAGGGCTTAATTCAAGGGATATGCAGCTTGACAGATGAATTTTCGGCATGATATCCGTGGCCAGCCTTTACCGCTGCGTTCTTTTGGTGTTACCAGTCCGGGAATGGTATTGACCACGCTCAGGCTTGGTCTTGAGAGGGCGATGGAGTGCGCGTGGCGCGAGGGCGGGGTTTCCTACGAGCACGATCCTTCAGTCTAGGCGGGATGACATGAAAAAGCCCAAACAAGCGGCGACGTTGGACGACGACGACAAGGGAGCGGAGCCCACCCTTCAGTTCGACCTTGAGGATGATGATGAAGAAATCATCGACCTGGAAGAGATCATCGACCTGGAGGATGAAGCCCTTGAGGACGACCAGATGGGACTGGACGCTGAAATTCTCGATGCAGACGAGGATTTCGACCTTGGGGATCTGGATTTGACCCTGAAGGGAGAAGAGGGCGACGAGGATCTGGCGGACGATTTTCTGAAGGACCTCTCGTTTTCGGAAGACGAGCCGGTGGCACCCGAGCCTGAGCCCGAGGTCGTGCCGGTGGAGGATATCGGGGCGGAGCTTCAAGTCAAGCCGGTTTCAAAGACGGAGGATGCCTCGAGCTTCGTTGCCGAGGCGGCATCGAAGGCCGCGATTCCCGTGACGAAAGATCCGGTCGAGACCTTCGTGGAGCCCGAAGTGCCCGAAGCGGTGGTGGCGCCTCTTGAAAAGGCCTTCCCGGCCGTCGTTCACCCATCCCTCGATGAAGTGCTGTCCTCCATGGAGATCCGCCTGATGGACGCGATTCGGGCTATGGTGGAAACGAAGCTTCCCGATATCGTCCGTGAGATCCTGCGTGAAGAGATCGAGAAGGTCAAAGGGTCCCATTGAGCCGCCTGGCCCGGGCTTCAACGGGATGAGCCACTGCTGAAGGCCGGAATTCCCCGGCATACGAGCCGCCTGGGCGCGGACACAACCCCCTCTTTGGATCTCCTGGAGGGGGTGCTGTTTCATCAATCGGTTTTTGCTCATCAAACATCTGGATGTTGAGGAGGTAGAGGGAGCGGCCCATGAGCGAAGGCAACCTGCCCAAAGGGTACACATTTCACGATCTCGAGCCCCGTTGGTATGCGACTTGGAGTCAGGAGGGGCTGTTTCGAGCCGACGTCAACAGTGGAAATCCTCCATTTACCATCGTCATTCCGCCTCCCAATGTGACGGGGACCCTTCACATGGGGCACGCCCTCAACAACACCCTGCAGGATATCCTGTGCCGTTACATGAAGCTCAAGGGCATGGAAGTTCTGTGGGTTCCAGGGACGGACCATGCAGGCATCGCGACCCAGAATGTTGTCGAACGGGACCTTGCCAAGGAAGACCTCTCTCGCCATGAGCTCGGACGAGAAGCCTTCCTTGACCGTGTGTGGGTTTGGAAGGAGAAATACGGCGGCATCATCACCAACCAGCTCCGCCGCCTGGGAGCCATGTGCGATTGGTCCCGCGAGCGCTTCACCATGGATGAGGGGCTTTCCAAGGCCGTTCGCCAGGTCTTCGTGACGCTCTACGATCAAGGGCTCATCTACCGGGGCAAGCGGATGATCAACTGGTGCCCCCGGTGCATGACGGCGCTGGCCAACATCGAGGTGGAAGGCGAGGAGCTGGACAGCCACCTGTACTACCTGCGCTATCCCTTGATCGATGGAAGCGGAAGTGTCGTTGTCGCGACGACGCGGCCCGAGACGATGCTGGGGGACACGGCGGTCGCCGTTCATCCCGAGGACCCTCGCTACAGCGGTTTCGTCGGCAAAGACGTGCTGCTGCCACTTGCCGAGCGTCGGATTCCCGTGATCGGCGACAGCTATGTGGACCGGGAATTCGGCACCGGGGCTCTGAAGATCACTCCGGCGCACGACTTCAATGACTTCGAGATCGGGCGCAAGCACAAGCTGGACTTGGTGCAGGTGCTTGCCGACGACGGTACCATGAGCGCGGATGCCGGCAGATACGCCGGCCTCGACCGCTTCGCCTGCCGCAAGCAGGTGCTGGAGGATCTCGAAAGGGGCGGTTTTCTGGAGAAGATCGAGCCTTACAAGCACCGGGTCGGGCACTGCTATCGCTGCAAGAGCGTGGTGGAGCCGAGCCTGTCCCTGCAGTGGTTCGTCGACACCAAGCCTCTGGCCGAGAAGGCCATGGAAGCGGTTCGGGACGGCCGCACCCGCATCATCCCGCTCAAATGGGAAAAGGACTATTTCAATTGGCTCGAGAATGTCGAAGACTGGTGCATCAGCCGTCAGATCTGGTGGGGACACCGGATTCCCGCCTGGTACTGCGGCGCCTGCGGCAAGGTGATCGTGAGCATGACGGATCCGACGAGCTGTCCGGATTGTGGGTCCTCGGATCTCGCACGGGATGAAGACGTCCTGGATACCTGGTTCAGCTCGGCCCTCTGGCCGTTTTCAACCCTCGGCTGGCCCGAGGACACACCGGACCTCAGGAAGTTCTACCCGACGTCTGTCCTCGTCACCGGCTTCGACATCCTGTTCTTCTGGGTGGCGCGCATGATGATGATGGGGCTTCATTTCAAGCAGGAAGTGCCTTTCCGGGATGTTTACGTGCACGCTCTTGTCCGGGACGCCCACGGTCATAAGATGAGCAAGTCCAAAGGAAACGTCATCGATCCGCTCATCATGATGGACCAGTTCGGAACCGATGCCCTGCGCTTCACCCTCACGGCCCTGGCCGTTCAAGGACGAGATGTCAAGCTGTCCGAGGAGCGCATCGAGGGATATCGGCACTTCGTCAACAAAATCTGGAACGCTGCGCGGCTCGTGCTCATGAATTGTGAAGACACAGGTCGTCTTCCTGAGATCCCCAAGAAGCCCGAGCGGTTATGGCACCGATGGATTTTGAGTCGCCTCCAGCGCGTCATCGGCGAAGTCGACGCGTCGATTACCGAGTATCATTTCAACCAGTATGCCCATTCGGTATACCACTTCGTGTGGCGGGAATTCTGCGACTGGTACCTGGAGATGATCAAGCAGGATTTCTACGGCGAAGACCCAAACGCCAAGGCGCTGGCTCAGGCCGTGTCACTCGATGTGCTTCGACAGATTCTTCTGCTCCTCCATCCCGTCATGCCGTTCGTTACCGAGGAGATCTGGCAGAAGCTGCCCGGGTCGGATGGCAGCATCATGACCGCATCGCTTCCCACCGCGGATCCCGAGCGTCTGGATGCCACAGCCGAGGAGATGACGGACACGATCATGGCGGTGGTTTCCGGAATTCGAAACATCCGCGGCGAAATGAACATCTCCCCCGCACTCCGGGTGGATGTCGTCTGCTTGTGTGGCGAGGAGGCTCAGGCCGCCCTGCTGCGTGAATACGGCGACACGATCAACGACCTTGCGCGCCTGTCCAGCTTGAAAACCGCGCTGGTCGGAGAGGGAGAGAAGCCCAAGATGGCGGCCAGCACGATCGCCAAGGGCATCGAAGTTTACGTGCTACTCGAAGGAATCCTGGATTTCGACAGTGAGTCGAAGAGACTGGAGAAGGAATTGGCGAAGGTCGAGAAAGAATATGGACTCACGCAGAGGAAGCTTGCAAATGAGGACTTCCTCGCGCGTGCTCCCCAGGATGTGATCGAGAAGGAAAAGGAAAAGGGAAGCCGGCTCGGGGAAAAGATCGACAAAGTCCGGGCTCAGTTGGAGCGGATCAAGACGATCCGCAGCAGTGCTCAGGGGTGAGGCTTGGTCGTGCTGCAGCTGGACGAATTGCTCCGCATGTCACTTCAAGAAGACCTCGGTCATGGGGATGTGACCAGCCTCGCCGTGGTCGATGACAGCCTTGTTGCCGATGCGACCGTGGTCGCGAGAGAGCCACTGGTTCTCTCCGGGAGCCTTCCGTTCCGCCGGGTGTTTGGTCTGCTCGATCCTTTGGTGTCGGTGGAGCTCTCCGCTCATGACGGTGCGAGCATCGAGAGGGATCAGCGGTTCATCCGGCTGACCGGTAGCGCACGCTCTCTTCTTGCGGGGGAGCGAACGGCGCTGAACCTGCTGCAACGGTTGTGCGGGATCGCTACTCTGACGCGACGCATGGCTGAGGCGATAGCCGGGACGCAATGCCGGTTGCTCGATACCCGTAAGACGACACCCCTCTGGCGGTTGCTCGAAAAGGAAGCGGTCCGTCATGGAGGTGGCTCGAATCACCGGTTCGGCCTCTCTGACGGCATCCTGATCAAGGACAACCATGTCGCTGCGGCGGGAGGCGTTTCGCCCGCCGTCCAGCGTGCCCGCTTCCACGCCCCTCACGGCCTTAAGGTCGAGGTCGAAGTGGATACGCTCGATCAGTTCGAGGAAGCGATGGGGGCGGGGGCGGACATCATTCTCCTGGATAATTTCAGCCTTGACCTGATCCGAGAGGCGGTTTCGAAAGCGAACGGACGTTGCCTGCTGGAGGTTTCGGGTGGCGTGACGCTCGAGAACATCCGCGGAATCGCGGAAACCGGCGTGGATTTTGTCTCATCCGGGGCCTTGACGCATTCTGCGCGGGCTATGGACATCAGCATGGAGCTCCACCTCCATTGAAAGGCCCTCCTGTTCCCTTCCCGTCGCTACCAGACCACACTTGCCTCTCCGTTTCTGCGACCACAAGCGGACTTCAGGAAGCTATTGTGGCGGAGGCGGCCTGACGATTCGAAGAAGGGAAGGGCGCGGCCGCCGCCTCTTTATGGGGATGGGTGCTTTCGCTGCTTCCGGGGGCTCCCGTTTGTTCATGGAGAAGGATTTGAGATACGACACGATTCGTGAGGGCGTTAGAGCTGCCTGGCCGATCTGCATGGCGTATTTCCCCCTCGGAATGGCGCTCGGAGTCCTGGCTCAGAAGGCAGGATTCAGTCCGGCAGAGATCGGTATGATGTCCATCCTCGTCTTTGCCGGCAGCTCCCAGTTCGTGGCCGTGTCGATGATCTCCGGGGGAGCCGAGGTTCTGGCCATCGCTGTTACGACCTTCATGATCAATCTGAGACACGTGCTCATGAGCTCCTCCCTGTCCGTTTTCTTCAAGGGGGCGTCGCCGGCCTTTCTGTCTCTCTTCGCATACGGCGTTACCGACGAGAGCTTCGCCATCAACATCATGAAGTTCAGGAAAGGCACGTGGGACCGTTGGAACGCACTCGCTGTCAATCAGTGCACGAACGCGGCCTGGGTGGTGAGCACGATCATCGGCGCTTATGGAGGGCAGTTCATTCCGGTGGGCTTTCTCGGAATCGATTACGCGTTGAGCGCCATGTTCATCAGCCTCCTCATGCTGCAGCTCCGGGGTGGGCTTTACGTGCTGACGGCGCTGATCTCCGGAGTGGTCTCCATCGGGGTTTCGCTGATTCTGCCTGGAAACGCGTATGTGATCATCGCGTCGCTCGTCGGTGCGACCATGGGATTCGGCTTCCTCAAGGCGAGACAGCGGAAGGGGCTGCAGCGTGGTGCATTCTGACTACCTCTTGATCGTTGGCGGCATGGCCCTGGTGACGTATGTTCCCCGGTGGCTTCCGCTGTTCTTCCTTGCTCAGCAGCGTCTGCCCCAATGGTTCGTGGAGTGGCTGGACCTCATTCCGGTCGCGATCCTGAGTGCTCTGATCTTCCCCGATCTGTTCGTGCGGGGGGATCCGAGAGCGCTCGTCTTGCTGCAGCCCAAGTCGGTCGTCGCTGTCCCGACGCTGCTGTTTGCGCTGAAGACCCGCTCTTTGGGGGGAACCATCCTGGTGGGGATGCTGCTTTATTGGATCACGACACGCTGGTGGACGTAACTCAGCGGGATGCCCAGCCGTCGACCAGGACCGCGAGAAAGAGGAGCACCGAGACGACGCTGTTGAGGTGGAAAAACGCAAAAGGAATGTTTTCCAGTCGATCCGGGGTGACCATGCGATGCTCGGCAACAAGGATCGCCGAGATGACGGCAAGGAACGCGAGATAAGCCCAGCCCAGCTGGAAGGCCCACGCGAGGGTGAGCAGCGATGCGGACGTGAGCACGTGGAGCAGGGAGGAAATCGTCAGCGCGGGTTGGATGCCGAGGCGTGATGGAATGGAGAACAACGATTGCTGGCGGTCAAAATCGACATCCTGGCAGGCATAGAGAATGTCAAAACCTGCAATGTACGTCATGAGGGCCAAGGCCATCAGGAGGATCCGTGCATCCAGCGCTCCGGTGACGGCCACCCAGGCACCCAAAGGGGCGAGTCCGATTCCGAAGCCGAGCAGCAAGTGGCAGTACATGGTGTAGCGCTTGGCGTAGGAATAGCTGAGAAGCACCAGGAGCACCGGGAACGATAGGATGAAGCACAACGTGCCGAGCTGGTAGGCACTGAGCACGAAGGCCGCCGACGAGATCATGATGAGCAGCAGGACGGACCGTTTGTCGATCAGCCCCGCCGTCAGCGGCCGACTCGCGGTGCGGGGGTTCTTGATGTCGACGTGGTAATCGACCAGGCGGTTGAAGCCCATGGCTGCCGAGCGAGCCCCCGCCATCGCGACGATGATCCAGCCCAGGGTCGCCCAGCCCACCGGATGCTCCCGGTGTGCCAGGAGAACGGAGGCGAGGGCGAAGGGAAGGGCAAAGATGGTGTGGCTGAATTTGATCAGTCGGCCATAAGTATGAACGCGCTGCATCCACATGGTGGTTCGACCTTGACGCTGAGGGCCTAGGCAACTTGTCCTTGCCGCAACGGCTGGGACGATTGTGGATAGCACAAGCCAAACTCAAAGGAAAGTCCGTATCCCATGTCGATCCGTAAGGGAGCTGAGCTCGATTTGGAAATCACCAAATTGGCCTTTGGAGGAAACGCCATCGCCTACGTGGAAGGGCTCGTGGTCTTTCTCGACCGCGGCATTCCGGGACAGCGTGCTCGCGCCCGCATCACGCGGAAGAAGTCACAATACGCCGAAGGGCAGCTCCTTGAGGTCTTGTCTCCGGCCCCTGGAGAAGTCGAGCCCTTCTGCCCCCACTTCGGTGTGTGCGGGGGGTGCCGGTGGCAGAATCTCGGCTATGAGGATCAGCTCACTTGGAAGCACCGCCATGTGGTGGAGTGTCTGGAGCGGCTCGGTGGGGTCGAGACGGCTCAAGTCAAGGAGCCGGTCGCCTCCATGGATTCGAAGTGGTATCGGAACAAGATGGAGTTCACTTTCTCCAACCGGAGGTGGCTGTCTTCGGCGGAGATCGCGTCCGGAGAGCTCATCGACCGAACGTTCGCCCTTGGACTGCATGCGCGCGGTCACTTTGACCGCGTGTTTGATGAGATCGGAAGAGCACACGTCTGAACTCCAGTCACGAGTGGATATCT
>CALBZH010000046.1 GCA_937889795.1 uncultured Syntrophobacteraceae bacterium
CATACGATATATCCACTCGTGACTGGAGTTCAGACGTGTGCTCTTCCGATCTGAGCAGATTCCCGTGGCTCACCATCACGCCCTTGGGCTTCCCCGTGGACCCGGAAGTGTACTGCAGCAGAGCGAGCGACCGGCTGTCCAGCCTCGGCTCACGCCAGAGGGATGCGCCGTCGATGGGGATGTCCTCGATGGCCACATAGGACATGTGGGTGAGCAACGGGTTTTGCGAAAACTGTTGGTTGATGCGGTCAACCACGGCGGTCGTGCTGAGGACGATGCTTGCTTCAGCATCCTCCGCGATTGCTTCAAGCCGGTTCAAAGTCTGATTCGCATGGGGCGGATAGGCCGGGACAGCGGTCATGCCGGCGCAGGTGGTGCCGAAAAACGCGGTCACGAATTCAATGCCAGGAGGGCACATCAACAGCACCCGCGCGCCTTGCTCCCCAAGGGATTGGAGCTTGGCCGCGGTGGCCAAAACCCTCTCTTCAAGCTCCCGGTAGGAAAAGTTGACCTCTTGAGTCTCGCCGTCCTGCAAAAAGGTGTAAGCGACCTCATCGCCCCGCTCGTCAACCTTCGAGCGCAGAAGGGCAGGCAACGTGGAAGGTTCGGAGCGTCCTGCGAGAGGGCCGTGCTCCATTGCATGCACGAGGCAAGGTTCCATAAGGGAGGCTATCTCACTTGGATCATTGAAGAGGTGTCCCGAATCTAACAGACTGAAAAAACATGTCATCTGCTTGTAGGAATTGCTGTCGCCGGCACCCGAAGCACACCCGAGACCGTTGGATCCGCGGGTCGGAAGCTCGCTCGCATCCATCGTCAAGGAACGTGCAGGAGACTTCTCACTAGCAAATCTTCGGATGCAAGTAAATGCTGAACTGGACTTCATCCGGTGCGATAATGGGTGGGCTCGATCCCCATCAGGAATAGAATGGTGTGGAGGCGAGTCTTGAGAGCTGTTCAAAGAAGGAGGGAAGTCGCTTGCGCTCGGTCATGCTGACAGGGGCCACGGGATTCATCGGATCCCATCTCGCTGAAAGGCTGCTGCGGGAGGGTATCCGCCTGAGTCTGTGGGTTCGAAGACGAAACGGTCTCATCGCTTCCCTGGAAAGAGCCGGGGCCAAGGTCTTCCTCGGCGATCCAAGGGATGATCGCGTGCTTGCCGCGGCACTGCGGGGCGTCGACCTGGTTGTTCACTGTGCGGGGACTGCCAGGGCGTTCGATCGGGAAGGGTATTTCAAGACGAACGTGGACCTGACCCGATGGATCCTGGGATCGCTTCAGGCCCCGCAGAAGATGGTTTATATCAGCTCCCAGGCTGCCGCCGGCCCTTCAGGGGGAGACGCCCCGCTGGATGAAAGTGTGGAGCCTCGCCCCATCAGCCATTACGGGCAGAGCAAGCTGGAGGCCGAGGAGTGGGTGAGACGATGGGGGGGGGCAAATGGCAGCGGATACGTCATTCTGAGACCGAGCATCGTCTATGGACCCAGGGAACGGGACCTCTACAACCTGTTCAAGTGGATCAGAAGAGGCGTGCTGCCGTGCATGGGGGACGGTCGGCAGCAGATCTCCCTGGTGCACGTGGATGACCTGGTGGATGCCGTGATGGCCGTTGTCGAGAGCGCACCCCCCGGGCAGACGTACTTCGTGACGGGTGGAGAGCACTGCTCCGTGAAAGCCCTCGGGCTCACCATCCGGGACGCACTTGGCAAGGGGCGCCTGCTCCACCTCGACATACCCGAATGGGTGTTCGAGTCCTTGGGTCGGATCCTCGATGCGGTGTCCCTGGTCACGAGAGCCCCAGCGCTGTTGAGCCGCCAGAAGACCCTTGAGATGAGGCAACCGGCCTGGCTTTGCAGCAACCGGAAGATCAGGGAAGCCCTTGGGTGGGAGCCCCGTTTCTCTCTTCGACGCGGGATAGAAGAGACGGTGGCCTGGTATGTCAGGGAGAAGTGGCTTTAGACGACCGGGGAATGAAGGAATTGCTCGGATAGTTGGCGAAGTCGAATCCCTGGCAGTACCCGCAGGCCTTCGGGCGGTGTCCGCGTGCGAAGGCGGCCCGGACTTCCTTCATCTTCCTGGAATTCCAGATCTCCGGCAAGGTTGACTGGTGCAAATTCCCCAGAGAATAGGTTGTTGAACAGCACAGCCGGACGTTTCCTTCCAGGTTGACCACCAATTGGCCAATCCAGGGAGCCAGGCAGAATCCCGGGAGCTTTCGCAAGGGGAACAGCTTGTTTCCAAGAAGCGGGAGCAT
>CALBZH010000047.1 GCA_937889795.1 uncultured Syntrophobacteraceae bacterium
GCTGCTCGCTGGCGTGGAGGGCCCGCTCTATGCGCATCTTCTGCCTGTCGCCCTCCATCTTCTCCAGTGCAAAGGAAATATCGAGGGCGACCTCTTCCAGCAGGGTGACCTCCCGGTCACGGAAGAAGTTCTTTTCCGCGGCGCAGAGTGTCAAAGCACCGCAGATCTTCCCCTGGAGCCTCAGAGCGAAGGACCCACAGGATTGAAAGCCCAGGACCGCAGGCGACTTATCCGATGGGTGGGGGCACGAGCCGCTTCCGCATTCGTTGCAGACGGAAGGCTTTCCCTCGCGTATGGCACGCATGGGGTTGCTTTCATCCGACGTGAGCTCGCCTGCAGCGCTCTGCATGCCAATGAGGCTCTCCGCATGATTTCCAAAATGGGCCACGGGAGTCAGACGGGAGGCCTGGGAATCCAGCCACCCGATCCAGGCGAGGTCCATCCCTCCGCGCTCCACGACCAGTCGGCAAATGGTCGGCAGCAGTTCCTCCCGGGTCTGGAGGCGCACGATGGCCTGATTCACCTGGCTGAGAACGTCATACAAGCGGTTCAGACGCCGGATTTCCTCCTCGGCTGCATGTTTATAGAGCGCGATTTCGATGGAGGATCGCAGCTCCCGATCATCGAAGGGTTTGAGGATATAGGCATAAGGCTCCGCAAGTTTGGCCCGTTCCAGCGTCGAGTCTTCGGAATAGGCCGTGACGAAAATGACGGGAACTCGAAAGCGGGACAGGATCTCCCGGCCAGCATCGATGCCGTCCATGGCACCCTGGAGCCGGATGTCCATCAGGACGAGGTCTGGTCGCAGCTCGCCTGTGAGCTCTACGGCCTCCTCACCCCTCGATGCGGAACCCACCGGATGATAGCCCATGGCCTCCAGCCGCTCTTCAAGCTCCATGGACACGATGGCTTCGTCTTCAACAATGAGAATGCGGACGGCGTTCACGATTTACCCTCCATAAGAGTTCCACTGGGTACTGGGAAAACCACCCCGATGGCCGTACCGCCCGGGCCGGGGCGATCCACTTTCAGACGCCCCCCCAACTGGGCTGCCAGCCTGGAAACCAGCTGCAGCCCGAGGGTGGCATTGTTGGATAGGTCCAACTCCAGGGGCAGGCCCACCCCATCATCACGGACGCTCAAGACCAGAGCCCCATCGTCGTTATGGAACAGCTCAACGTTGACCCTGCCGGAACGTCCCTCGGGAAAGCCGTGCTTGAGAGCATTGGAGACGAGCTCGTTCACGATCAAGCCGCATGGCACGGACTGCTCCAACGGAAGTCCAAGGGGTGACACACGGTGTTCCACCCGGACCATCGAAGCCGCGGATCCGTAGGAAAGCAGGAGCTGCCCACACAGGTCTCTGATATAGGGCCCAAAATCGATGCGCGCCAGATTGGTCGACTTGTAAAGCATCTCGTGCAACAGCGACATGGATCGGACCCGGTTGCGGGTATCTCGGAGGACCTCGACGATCTCCGGGTTGCCGACGCGGCTGCTCTGGAGTCCCAGAAGGCTGGCTACAATCTGCAGGTTGTTCTTGACCCGGTGGTGGACTTCCTTCAACAAGGCGGTCTTTTCATCCAGCGAGTTACGGAGATCCTCCTCGATCCTTTTTCGTTCGGTGATGTCCTGGATAGACCCGCGGACTCTCACGACGCGGCCTTCCTCAACAATGGGATGGCAGATGGTCCGCACCCATTTTTGAGCTCCCTTAGCTGTCACCAATTCGAGCTCCAGGTCGTAAGGCTTTCCGAGCGTGATGGCATCCTTCACCGCTGCCTCGATGCGCGTCCGGAATTCGCCATGGAAAAAGGATAAACCCTTTGTCGCGTCCATCTCCGAGGCGGGATCGAGATCGTGAATGCGCGCCGCTTCCTCCGTCCAGCTCCCCTTCAGTGTCACCGGGTCGAACTCCCAAGCCCCCACGTGGGCAATCTCAGCAGCCTCCCGCAGCCGCATTTCCTGGCGGCGAAGCATGTCCTCCACACGCCGGTGCTCGGTGATGTCCCGCACCGTTCCCAGCATCTTCGTCGCACGGCCCTCAGAGTCAAAGGTGAACACTCCCTGTCCCTCCACCCAATGCAGAGAGCCATCGGGCCAAAGGATGCGGTATTCCGCCTCGTACGACTTCCGCTCAACCATTGCCCGCTGTACCCGCTCTTCAACCCATGTCAGGTCGTCGGGGTGCACACGATCCGCCCAATGCCGGTAGGAACGCAGACCATCCTCCGAAACCGGATAGCCCATAATGATTTCATATTCCTGGGTCCATCGGGACTGCCCCGTGAGAACATCCCACTCGAACATCCCGATCTGGCTCGTTTTGATTGCCAGCGAGAGACGTTTCTCGCTGTGACGCAATTCTTCTTCAACCTTCTTGCGTTCGCTGATGTCTCGGGAGAGACCAATGACACCGATGACCTCGCCGCTTTCGTCCACATATGGAGACTTGCTGGATAAGAAAATCCTCGTTCCATCCGGCGCGCTGAAGGTTTCCTCCATCACCTCCGTCTGCCCGGAATCCATCACCCTCCTGTCGTTCTCCATAATGGCCTGCGCCTGCTGCAGATCGCAATGCCACTCCATCTCGGACCGCCCGAGGATCTCCGCTTCAGGCTTCCCAATGGTCTTCAATGTGGCCGGGTTGGCGTAAAGCAACCGGTTTTTTCGATCTTTCACATAAATGAGATCGGGCGTTATTTCGCTGACCGCACGAAGGATGGCCGTCGTCTCATTGAG
>CALBZH010000048.1 GCA_937889795.1 uncultured Syntrophobacteraceae bacterium
TGTCCACGCCACCCACCACGTTGTAGGCTTCCCGAAAGATGCCGCCCGTCAACCCGCACGCGCCGATCGCCACGACGACTTTCGGGCTCGGCATCTGGTCATAGAGGTTTCGCAGCACCACTTTATTGCGGTGGTTGACCGTTCCCGTGACCAGCAGCACGTCGGCGTGCATGGGATTGCCCACGTTGACGATGCCGAAGCGCTCCACGTCGTAAAGGGGGGTCAGACAGGCGAGCACCTCGATGTCGCAGCCATTGCAGCTGCCGCAGTCGAAGTGCAGGACCCAGGGCGACTTGCCCCGTGCTTTTCTAAGGAACCGTTTGAACATGGGCTGCTCCTAACGCATGGTCAGCCACACGAGATTGAACAGGGACAGCGTCACCCCCAGCGCCCACACGTAACCCAGCATCCAGCGCCAGTTCAAGCGGGCGGAAACGTTATCGACAAGGATTTCGAGAACGTACGCGACCGCGACCAGCGCCAGCATGCCAACCCACGAATTGGCCCAGAACAGCGAACAGAGCCCGAGCATGAGCACCACTTCATACCAATGGCCGATCTCGACCAGAGCCAGAAAGGGGCCCGAATAGTCGGTGAGCAGCCCTTTGACCAGCTCCTGATGGCCGTGATGGGAGGTCGACAGGTCAAACGGAGACTTCCGCAGCTTGATGGTCAGCGCATAGGAGAAAACCACGAACAGAAAGGGGAGATGCAGCAGAAGCGGACTCCCGGCTTCGTAAACGCGACCGATCTTGAAGCTGCCGGTCTTCAGGTAAATTCCCACCGCAACCAGGATGAGCAACGGCTCGTAACAAAGGATCTGCAGAAGCTCCCGGTGAGCCCCGACCTGACTGAACGGCGACGTCGAGGAAAACGCACCGAGCACCAGAAAGAGGGCTCCCACCGCTTGAATGAGCAAAATGAGCAGCAGATCGGAGCGCAGGAAGAAGAGCACCACGGAAATGGATGCGGCGGCCAGATAACCGTAGGCGCAAAACACCTGCCAAACGTTCACCACCAGCGGCTCCTTGCTGAGCAGCTTGGCCACATCGTAAAAGGGCTGCAGCAACGGGGGGCCGACGCGCGATTGGCAGCGGGCGGTCAGGATGCGGTCCACGCCGCTGACACAGCCCCCGACCACGGGACCGGCGACCAAACCGACCAGAATGAGAAGCCATTCAGGACCTGGGCTCATAGCGTGCTTCCCAGCATCAAAATCAGCAGGAGTCCCGCGACAAGGTCGATCCAGCCGGTCAGCCTGGCCTCGCCGAACAGGGACGAGAGATAGTAGTTTATCGCTTCCGCCTTCACCGGGCGTCCCATGGGACCGACGAAGACTTGGGGCTCGGAGGTCTGGATGCCGCTCAAGTAAGGCGCGACGACGCGAGCTCCGCGGGCTCTCCCGAGGGCCCAAATGGCGTGGAAGAACCCCAGGATGGCCACAATACTCAGCGGACCCACGGCGAACACGCCCGCACTGTTTTCCAAGACCCCTGATCCCGACAGGTACGCCGTCGGACCACCGACCGACCCGGGCATAACGAACAGCCACCGGTAGACCCAAGGCGCGGCGACGCTCAGGCCTCCCGCGCCGCAAGCCAGGGAGACCAAGGCCATCCACGTCAGAACCGGCTGCCTCTCCGGCCTGAACCTCCCGGCGAAGGGGTCGCTCATGAGCGTCCCCGCCCACCGTGCCCAATAGAGGACGGTGAGTGCGCTCCCGAAGGCCAGGAGGAGAATCACGGGCAGCGTTGCGGCCGCGGCTTCCAAAGCCATCCACTTGCCTAGAACGAGACCGAAAGGCGGCATGATCATCATGATCACCCCCACCACGGTAATGAGCGCCGTGATGGGCATCCTGGCGTAAAGACCGCGCATGTCTTCGATGTCCCGACTCTCGATGACTTGCTCGATGGCTCCCACGGAAAGGAAAAGCAGCGCCTTGACCAACGCGTGGTAGATGATGAGCAGCGTCCCCGCCGTGATGGCCTCGGCCGTGCCCAATCCCGCGCAGGCAAAGATCAGCCCGAGGTTGCTGATGGTGGAATACGCCAGCACTTTCTTGCCGTTGCTCTGCCCCACGGCCAGCGCGGCGCCGGCCAGAAAGCTCACGCCTCCAAACAGCGCCACGCACTGGCCGAGAAAAGTCCCCTGCATGGCTGGCGACAACCGGATCACCAGGAAGACACCGATTTTGACCATGGTGCTCGAGTGCAGCAGGGCGGAAACCGGCGTCGGAGCCACCATGGCTCCCAGCAGCCAGCTCTGGAAAGGGAACTGGGCGGACTTGACGAAGGCGGCGAGGCAGAGCAATGCCAGGCCGAGAAAAGGAAACCCGGCGCCGGGACGGATGTGGATGATCGCCTGCAGATCGAGCGTCCCCAGCTTCAGGTCGATCACGATCATCGCGACCACGAACGCCACGCAGCCGAACGTGTTCATCCAGAGGGCACGCACGGCATTGCGGGTGGCGGTTGGCGTTCCGTCATGGCCGATCAGCAGGAAAGAGCACAACGTGGTGCATTCGAAAAAGAAGTGCATCACGGTCAGATCGTTGGACAGGATCATGCCGTTCATGATGCCGAGAAAAGCGAGCATGACAAAGAAGAACCTGGGCTGGCCCGATCGTTTGAGCTGTAGGTGCTCCTCATGGTGCTTCATGTAGGGGATGGCCTGAAAGCAGATGATCGATCCCACCACGGAGACGATCAGGACCAGGACAAGCGCCAGATGGTCACAGTAAACCGACTGAAATGCCGTCCCTCCCTGGATCTGAAAGATCTCGAGCCAGGTCACCAGCACGATCTGCAGACTCGACAGGAAGATGGCTGTCTTGCTCCGCACCTTCACGGCAAAGATCAGAATGGCGGTCATGAGCGCGAAGTCCGGCCCTTGAATGAGCTCGTGCAGACCGCTGTCGAACAGCATCTGGGGCGAGTAGGAGAACGGCACATGGGCCGTGAGCAGGAGCGAGCACAGGATCAGCGTACATCCCGTGATCACCACGATCCAGGACCGGAGTGCAGCTGCTCGACCGGTAAAAAGGCAGGCCGTGCCGGACAACAGGGGCAGCAAAACGAGGATCGCAACAAGCTCTTGCATGGACCATCCTCATGGTCTTGTCTGTTCAATCGCCGGTCAAGGAGATTCGAAATTCAAGGATCTGGTCAAGCTTGGACAACGTCCGAGCCAGCCTTTCGAAGTTCTGCTGCTTGCGGGTGCGAATTCTCATGTCGTAGCGATAGACCGACACGGCATCCTGAGTGAAGGAATAGCTCAGGTGGACGACGTCAAAGCCGTATTGAGCCAGGAGGTCTCTCAGCTCCCTCTCCGACATGGGGGCATTGTAGTTGAGACGCAGGGAGCATTGAGCATAGCTGAGGGTTGGAAGCCGTGACTCGATCCATCTGAAGAAGGTCAATGTTCCGAGCGTCAGCAGGATGACGATGCCAACCGCCCCGTAGAAGCCCACGCCGGCCAGAATCCCGATGGCTGCCGTGATCCAGATGGAGGCTGCGGTCGTAAGCCCTCGAATCGACAGTCCTTCACGCATGATGACGCCGGCACCCAGGAAGCCGATGCCCGTCATGATGCCCTGTGCCATCCGGGTTGGGTCGATCCGCACGCTTTCACTGACAGCGTGAGCAAGCCAATCCGTTTGGTAGACTGACACGAGCATGAGCACGCTCGAGGCCATGCACACCAGCGTGTGCGTCCGAAAACCGGCGGAATGCCCGTTGTAGCTCCTCTCAAGTCCGATCAAGCCGCCCGCGACCATCGCCACCATCAGGGGAGCCAGAATTTCGGTGAGATTCTTGGTCATCGACGTGGGCCCTCAAGGTTCGTGGCGTACATGCTTCGACCCCAGCCAAGAGATGGATGCCGATTCGAGCTTGGCGCATCCTCCTTTTCCGGCGTCTTTCCGCCAAAATAGACGGGAGCACCCAGAACGACAACGATTATTTTTGCCCT
>CALBZH010000049.1 GCA_937889795.1 uncultured Syntrophobacteraceae bacterium
GCTCTTCCGAACTCGCATTGAACTGCTCCGTGCTCGACGAAGGCTTCTTGAACCGGATGGAGCTTCTTGCCATCAGCCATCCCCTCGATGGTCGTGATGTGGCGTCCTTGAAGCTGCGCGGCGAGCATGAGGCAGGAGAGGCGGGCTTCGCCATCCACCAGGATCGTACAGGCGCCGCATTCCCCGGCTCCGCAGCCCTCTTTGGTGCCGGTCAGTCCCAGGTCTTCGCGCAGCAGGTCCACGACCTTTCGGTCCGGCCGGGTCTCCAGGGCGGCTGCCTCCCCGTTCAAAACAAACTCAAGGCGCATCGTGTGTATCCTCATAAACGTTTGTGTCCTCATCAGCGTGTGAGCACTCGCTCCGCCAGAAGCGGCGAGCGATTCAGGCTGCGTCCCAGCGCGTCGTCCACGGCGCTCGCGATGGCGGGGAGGGGGGCGTTCACGCCGACTTCCCCGACCCCTTTCATGCCGAACGGTCCCGTCGGCTCCACCGTTTGGACGGCCACGAGCTCGATCTCCGGGATGTCCATGGCCGTTGGGATGATGTAGGTCGTGAGGTCCGGGTTTCTAATCCTGCCCTGATCCACCAGGAGATCTTCCATGAGCGCGTAGCCGATTCCCTGGGCGACGCCGCCCTGGACCTGCTGGTCGAACCCCTGGGGATTGATGATTCGGCCCCCGTCGGTCACGGCAAGGTAGTCCAAAACATCCGTCTTGCCGGTCAGTGCATCCACTTCCACGTAAGCCAGATGGGCCGCATAGGAAAAGAGCACGTGCGGGAAGCCGATCACGAATTCCTTGCCCGTGTCGGGGACATCCTGGGTAACGGTCATGATGGACTGCCCCAGGCAGAAGCGGTCCGAATCCGGGAAGAGCTTTCCGAGCAGGCTGAAGGCAACTTCGTTGCCGGTTGGAAGATGGCGGACCCTCCCGGGGAGGAGCGTTAAGCCGCTCGGCTCATCGAGCATCAGGACGAGCGCCGCCCGGTGAACGAGCTTCTGACGCAAGGCCTCACAGGCTTGAATGAGGGCGTTTCCGTACGTGTAGGTCGTGCGACCCGCCGAGGCCGACCCCGACGGGTGCGTGCGGTCGGTGTCCGGCAAGACCAGTTCGAGGTGCGACGCATCCTGGCACAGGATCTCGGCCGCGATTTGAACGAAGGCGCTGGCGTTGCCCTGTCCCATGTCCGAAACGCCGCAGAAGACCCGAATCAAGCCGGCCTCGGTCAGCTCCACCTTGGCAATAGCCGAATCCGGAAGCCCCCGTCCGTATCCCATGGCGTTAAAGACGGCCGCAAGGCCGACACCCCGGCGTTTGAAGGGGCCGGCCCCCCGCTTCCACGTTTCGCGCTGCGTCCAGAGCGGGTGCCGACCCAGCGCTTCCAGGCAGGGCACCATTCCGGTGGAGTGGACCAGCGTGACTCCGGAGCCGTTTCTGTCGCCTCGAAGAAGGCCGTTCTTGAGACGAAGACTCAGGCGGCTCATGTTCAGCCGGGCCGCGAGGCGGTCCATCATGCGCTCGAAGCCGTAAGCCACCTGGCAAACCCCGAACCCGCGCATGGCGCCGCTGATGGGGTTGTTCGTGTACACGCACCAGCCCTCCACGTGCGTGTTCGGAATGCGGTAGGGGCCGCCGGCATGCTCCATGCCGAGCGCCATGACCTCGCCCCCCAGGTGCGCGTAAGGCCCGGTGTCGTAGATCAGGCGGCAGTCGAGTGCATGCAGCGTTCCGTCCGTCATCGCCCCGAGGCGGTAGCGCATCCGAACCGGGTGCCGCTTGGTTCCGGCGGTGAAGCTTTCCTCCCGCTCCCACCACATCTTAACGGGTCTTCCACCGGCGTTGAGCGCGGCCAGAGCCAGCAGGCACTGCACCGTGGCGCCGTCCTTCCCGCCGAACCCGCCTCCCAGGTGAGGGCCGATGATTCGCAGCGCCCCGACTTCGATTCCCAGGGCATGCGCAATTTCAAACCGATCCCGAAACGGCGCCTGGGTCGAGACGATCATGACGATCCGGCCGTCCTCTTCCCGCCACGCGATGCCGTTTTCCGTCTCGAGAAAGGCGTGCTCCTGGGCGGGAACTTCAAAGTCGCCCTCCACGACAACGTCGCACGCGTCGAAGGCTTCCCGTCCTTTGCCGATTGCGATGGTTGCGTGGAGAAGCGTGTTTCCGGTCTCATGGACAAGGGGACTGTCGGGGCGGCGGGCTTCTTCCGGATCGAAGACACCCGGCAACGGCTCGATGTCGACTCCAATGAGCGAAAGCGCCTGCTTGAGAATCTCCCGGTCTTCGGCCAGGACGAGGGCCACCGGGTCGCCGCAATGGCGAACCTTGCTGCCAGCCA
>CALBZH010000050.1 GCA_937889795.1 uncultured Syntrophobacteraceae bacterium
GCTGTGGGAAGCTTTCCGCAAGACAGCCGAGGGATTGGTGGTCGCCCAGGTACGAAGCAAGGACCAGTTGGATCATATCAATCACTATGCAGATTCACTGCCTGAGCTGGAAAAACCACAGGTGCATCTTGCCGATCTCAAAAAGCTTGTAGCCTCGTTGGAAGAGGACATGCGCTTCGAGATCATCATCGGCCGCAATGTATTCTCCCGTGCCAGGGAAGAGCAACAGCTGTGTAGGGCTTTAGCCTCCCGCTTGGCGAGGCAAGGTTCGCTGCATCTCTGCGAGAGCGTACCAAGCAAGGGCTCCCGGCTCTCTGACTTTTTGCCTCCAGACCTTAAGCCTATGTTCATCCAAGCTGAACAGCTTTTGTACGGCGAGCCTTCCAATGCATTGACCAACTGGGATGAAGAATACCTTCAGTCCATGTTCGAGGCCGAGAATCTTTTTGCTGTGGTTACTTCGCTGGACTTGACCGAACAGCGGATGATGGGATCTGATGACATCAAGCGCTATATGGTCTCTTCCTATCTGCCTTCCTTCGAGAAGCTGGGGCTTGAAGTTGATGCCACTGCATTGCAAAGGAGGCTGGAGGATCAGTTGGCCAACAGGGCCTTGCACTGGAGACATCACTTGGCATTTGTCCATGCTTCACGACAGCCTATAACAATCTATGAGAGGGATGAAAAGGGCACCGGGGCTTTTGCCGCTGTTGTCAAAAAGGTGCACGGAGGCAATTGATTGCAGGAAAAACAGTTGTATCGGCCTCCTCAAATTTTTGCAAAATTTCAGCAAGGGTTGTTGACAAACAAAAGTCTTTAGGGCATAGTATGCAACGTTGAAACGCACTGGTGAATAACCACTGCTTCAGCTACCATGGTGGGAGTAGTTCAATGGTAGAGCACCAGATTGTGGATCTGGCTGTTGCGGGTTCGAGCCCCGTCTCTCACCCTTGATCGGGTCGTGAACGCGCTCGTAGCTCAGCTGGATAGAGCGCCGGACTTCGAATCCGTAGGTCGAAGGTTCGAATCCTTCCGGGCGCAACGGTTTTGGTTTTTTGAAATTGTATTTTGTCATGGGCCGCTAGCTCAGCTGGTAGAGCAGCAGACTCTTAATCTGCGGGTCAAAGGTTCGATCCCTTTGCGGCTCAAAACATGGCGAACCTCGTAAGGGGCAAGGCATGCACCGCGAGAGTGGTGAAATTGGCAGACACGCCAGACTTAGGATCTGGTACCTTACGGTGTAGGGGTTCAAGTCCCCTCTCTCGCAAAGGACAATCCGAAAGGGCTGTCTGACGAATATAGGTTTTTTGCGAAAGTAGCTCAGTGGTAGAGCTCCACCTTGCCAAGGTGGATGTCGCGGGTTCAAGTCCCGTCTCCCGCTCTACTCAGTTCGGCGATCTGGACTCCTCCGGGTCGCCGTTTTTTTTCCGAATCCGGTAACGGAACACGAAATTTCACAGAATAAAGAGGAATACGAGCATGGTTGCCAAGAAGGAAGTTAAGGAACTCGAGCACTCCGCGATCGAACTGAGCATCACTGTCGAAGCCGACACCGCGAAGAAAGTGTATACCGACCTGGTTGAGAAATACTCCAAAACGATCCACATGAAGGGGTTCCGCAAGGGAAAGGCGCCGGTTTCGGTGCTGGAAAGCAAGTTCGGCGACAGCCTCAAGGCCGAGGCATCCATGAACATCATGGAAGAGAGCCTCAAGGAGGTCTTCGAGGAACTCGAGAAGAAGCCCCTCCCCTACGTGGTACCGGAGCTGAAAGAGGAAGTGACCCTCGTCCCCGGACAGGAATTCTCCTTCGCCGTCACATACGACACATTCCCCGAGGTCAAGCTGGGAGAGTACAAGGGGATCGAGATCGAGGAACCCACGGTCGTCATCGGGAAAGAGGATCTCGACCGGGAACTGGACAAGATACGGGAGCAGAACGCGGTCGTCGTGGACAAGGCGGACGGCAAGGTGAAAAAGGATGACATCGTCACCATAAACTACTGGGAACTCGATGACGCTGACGCCGAAATCCCCGGATCGAAGCGGGAGGATTTCGTCTTCACCGTCGGAACCGGGTACAACCTGTACAAGATAGACGACGACATGATCGGCATGAAAGCGGGCGACGAAAAAACAATAGAAAAGGAGTTTCCCGCGGACTACGAGATCGCCGATCTGGCGGGCCAGAAGAAGCGGATCAGGGTCGTCCTCACCAAGGTGAAAGAGAAGAAACTTCCTGCCCTGGACGACGAACTTGCCCAGGACGTGAGCGAGAACTACAAGACCCTCGCCGACCTGACGGCGGACATAGAAAAACGGCTCAGGGAAACCGCGGACGAG
>CALBZH010000051.1 GCA_937889795.1 uncultured Syntrophobacteraceae bacterium
TGGGCTGATTCCTGCGCCCCGTGGCCCTGGCTCCGCTTCTCGACCCGGTGCGAGCGTGGATCGGGCTTATCGCTCCAAAAGACCATTCCAGCCAGGACAACAGCCGCCAAAAACGCCGCGGCGAGAAGCGGAACGAGGGAGGAGGGAGAAGGAGTCTTTGCTCCTTTGGGCCGCCGAGCGGAGGAGACATGACTCCTCGCGCTTGGCGGACGACCTGAACTCTTGCTCCGAGGGGTCGAGCTCTTCCCTCGGGCCGCTCCCTTTGTCTTGGCGGGAACCTTGGATGAAGACATGCTCTATAAGGGACTCCGAACTACTTGATCTGCATCTGCGCCATGATCTTATAGCTCTTGAGAAGATCCAGGGCACGCCGCAACTGGTTGTCCTGATCCAGGAGCTTCTGAGTCTCCGCCTGGGTGGTCTCCTGCTTTCCCTGCCCGGACTCATCTTTCTTGTTCATCATGTGTCTCGGCAGATCCCTTTCCCGAACACGCCGCATCTCATCCGCTCCATCTTCTGCTTCCTTTTCGGGCGCTTCCCGCTTGACAACAATGTCCGGCGTGATGCCTTTGGCCTGAATGGAGCGCCCCGAAGGGGTATAATAGAGGGATGTTGTCAATCGGACGGCCGAGCCATCATTGAGGGGGATTACCGTCTGGACCGACCCTTTCCCGAACGTCTGCTCACCGAGAATGATGGCCCGCTTGTGATCCTGAAGCGCGCCCGCAACGATCTCGGAGGCACTTGCACTGCCCGCGTTCACCAGGACCACGATAGGATAGCTGCGGGGCTTGCTGTTCTTGTGGGCTTCGAACCGCATCTGCTGATTTTCGAGCCGCCCACCGGTATAAACGATCAGCCCGTCGTCGAGGAACTCGTCGCTCACCTCGACGGCCTGGTCGAGAAGGCCGCCGGGATCGTTGCGCAGGTCGAGGACAAGCCCTTGCAGGGAATGGCTATCGGTCTCAAGCTGATCCAACGCTTTCCGAAGGTCGTTGGACGTCCCGCTTTGGAAGCTTGAAATGCGCACGTACCCGAAGCCGGCCTCGAGTGTCCTGGACCGGACGCTTCGGATCGAGATCTCTGCCCGTGTGAGCTCGAATTCAAGGGGTTTCTTCTCGCCTTTGCGCAGGATGGTGAGCTTCACTTTTGTCCCCTTGGGCCCCCGCATCTTTTGGACGGCGTCCATCAGGCTCATATCCTGCGTCGTTTCTTCGTCGATCTTGATGATCTGGTCGTTGGCCAGAACTCCCGCCCGATCCGCCGGGGTATCCTCTAACGGGGCAACCACCGTGAGGACTCCATCCCGAATGGTGATTTCAATGCCAAGCCCGCCGAATTTCCCCTTGGTTTCAATCTGCAGCTCTTTGTAGTCTTCCGGTTTCATGAATGATGAATGAGGATCCAGCTCGCGGAGCATTCCGTTGATGGCACCGTACATGAGCTTCTTGGAGTCCGTCTTTTCGACGTAGTTGTCCTGGACGATGTTGAGCACATCGCTGAACAGCCGAAGATACTGATAGATCTCGGAGGAGCTCTCGGCAGCCTGCTTGGCTCTCAAGCCGTTCCAAGCGATCAGCGAAAGGGCCACAGCCAGGATCAACACCACGCTCTTCTTGGGTTTGCTAAACATTTGCCAGTCCTCACTCTTTCAACTATTTACCAGACGCCAACCATTCCATGGGGTTCACGGGCTTGCCATGGTACCGAATTTCAAAATAAAGCTGTGCCGTATTGGATGAGCCTGTGCTGCCAACGGTGGCAACCACCTCTCCGCGTCGAACGGAATCCCCCACTTGCTTGAGCAGACGCTCCGCATGCGCAACCAGGCTGTGATAATGGTCACCATGATCAATAATCATGACATTGCCATACTCTTTTAGCCAGTCGGAAAATACCACCACCCCGTCGAATACGGCCTCAACGGCCTGTCCCTGGGGAGCGACAAACGTAACCCCGTCACTGTGGAGAAATGCTTCCCCCCTCTTCTCCCCCTTGGATCCGTAGGTCACCACCATCTCGCCGACGGTAGGCGGGGGCAGGGCACCGCGCAATGCGGCAAACCGCTCGGCCGATTCCGAAAAAATGGGCTTGCGGTGGGGAATCTTCTTGAGAAGCGGGGCTCCCTTTGAATCGCTCCTCTGCTGGGCCGTCGGCAATTCGGCTGAGGAGTCTGGAGCTTTATCAGCGCTATCACCCCCCGGCCGCTTCGCACTCCCCTCCCGGGAAACAAGCTGCCCTTTCAGGGTGTCCAACTCCATTTGACGCCGGGCAAGCAGCCCCTCCAAATAGATCTGAAGAGCGTCGTGTAGGGAAAGAGTGTAGATCTCGGTGGTCGCC
>CALBZH010000052.1 GCA_937889795.1 uncultured Syntrophobacteraceae bacterium
CTGCTGACGCAATCAATAAGATTACGCGTAGCCACAGCGGGGCGATGCGTAGCCGCGGCAAAACCATTCCGCCTATTTCTGAGGGTTTCATGTCCTCTGGGTCCGATTCCTGGCTGTTTAGGGGTAAGAAATCGATTGGTTTTGATTTCCGGTCTAGCCGGTGTCTCCAAAGGGCTGCATTGAGCCATTCCGGAAGAGGGTCGTCTCTACCTTCCGGAGAGGTCAGAATGTACGGTGCGGATCGAGTGTTTAAACTTTATGCTCTGGTGTCATTGTGTTGTCAATCAGGAGATTCCTGATAAAAACCTTCCAGTGTTTGTGCCCATTGAAATAGCCCTCCTACAGCTATACCCCACAGGGCAACCGGGCCTTCGACGGTGGTGTCTCACTGCTGGGGGACACATAGTCCATGCATCTTATCCCAAAAGCATGGTAGAGTATTGACGCGGACGTGGTCGGAATCTTTCCTTGTTATTCAAGTGGCCCGAAACAACAGGCGATCCTGCCATATCGATACCTTTTCCTGCAATCTCAAAGGTACTGATTTGCCCGAAGCCCCATAATGATCAACAGGACTCAGTGCCCGGGACATTTAGGAAAATTCGCTCGTGATCAATATCCGGTGTCATTTCGGCACCGTTGATTTGATTTCTCTTTGGTGATACTGAAAAATCTGGGAGGACAATGAATGCAGTCACGCGGCCCATTGATGATTGAGCATCGACTGATCGAGCGGATGATCGCTCTGCTTGCCCAAACACAAGAGCGTATCGAAACAAACAATGAGGTGGACCCCTTCTTCATCGATGCCGCAGTGGATTTCATCCACACTTACGCGGACCGTATCCACCACGGCAAAGAAGAGGACATTCTCTTCAAGATGCTCGAGACGAAGGATTTGTCCGCTCAAGACCGCATGATTATGAACGAACTGATCCAGGAGCACGTTTTGGGTCGAGAAACGACGAGAGAACTGGTCAAAGCCAACGCCCGATATCGAAATGGCGACAGAGCGGCCCTGGCAGCCATAGCCGCCAGTCTGGAAACGCTGGTCACCTTCTATCCAAGGCATATCGAAAAGGAGGACAAAGTTTTCTTCCCTGCCTATATGGCTTACCTCTCTAAGGAAGAAGACCAGAGCATGCTCAACGCATTCTGGGAGTTTGACCGAAAAGTTATTCATGAAAAGTATGAAGCGGTCGTGCAACAACTCGAGAGGCTATAAGTCTTTTCATCCTTCGTTGTGACCGCTCGGTCATGGGGGTTAGCCGGAATCCACCCCAGCGAAAAACCTGGATTCCGGCTTAAAGACCGCCGGAATGACGAAACAAGGTGCATGCTCAGAGTGATTGACTCATTTTTTAGACAGCCTCTCAGAAGCTCTTGCGTGGCGAGCCTCCCCCTGGAAAATCCTGATAATGATTTCGACACCTTTCCCTACTCAGAGTTTCAGGGTTGTTTTGCAGTTCCTCGCATGCGGGTGTTCAGAGCCTCGATGCCCAGCTGCAGCGAAGGTTCCATCACAGGGTTCTCCCCTTTGGAGAGGATGATGCGCTTGAGTTGAGGTATGCTGGCGTTCTCGGTGGCCTGCATATAGACCGGTTGCACGTAGGCGATGGCTTCCCCGATGGGCTGGATGATCATTTTGCCCCGGCTCACTCGCGAACCCGTTTGGTTCCACAGGGTGAAGTTCTGTGCGATGAGGGTGTCCTGGTTAATGAAGGAGTCCACCTGCTGGGGGCCAAACACCAAAGAGCCTCTGGGAAAGCTGAACACCACAACCTTTCCGTAGTTGGGGCCGTCGCAGCCCGCCACCACCAGCGAACGCAGATTGGTGCGGGCCTTCGGGGTCATGGGCGCAAACAGTATGAACTCATCCTTGTCATTGTCGAGGATATTGAGAGTCGAGTAGATGGGCTCCATCCGGCTGGTCTGACCATTGGCGGTAATGGTGGGAAACTCCCAGATGTCTTCCTGTTTGTAAAAAGTGTCCGGGTCCGTCTGGTGATACTTGGTGTAAAGATTCATCTGGATATCGAACACATCCTTGGGGTAGCGGATGTGCGCCTTGAGATCGGCCGGCATGCTCTCTAATCCTTTGATGAGCCCCGGGTATATGCGGCTGTAGGCCCGGACGATGGGGTCGCGGGGGTCCGACAGGTAAAAATCCACCGTCCCGTTGTATGCGTCCACGACAATTTTGACCGAGTTGCGGATGTAGTTGATGTCGTTGTTGTAGGGCTGAGCATAAGGATAGCGGTTGGATACGGTGTAGCCGTCCTGGATCCAGTAGAGCCTTTCGGGGGTGGCCACCACGTACGGGTCCTTATCCAACACAAAAAAAGGCGCCAGTGTCTTGATCCGCTCCACGATATTGCGGCGAAACTGCATACGGCTGCCGGCCTTGGTCTGAGTGGTGAAAAAGATATCTCTTTCCCCGAAGTAGACGGCAAAGATGAGCTTGCGGAACAATGAAGAGACCGGCACTCCACCCGTACCACT
>CALBZH010000053.1 GCA_937889795.1 uncultured Syntrophobacteraceae bacterium
ACACTCTTTCCCTACACGACGCTCTTCCGATCTGTTGGTGGGGAAGGTTTTGTCCAGTTGAGCCATGATGCCGCCGATGGTTGGGGAGCGGTCGGTCAAGTACACATGGTAGCCGGAATTGGCCAGGTCCAGGGCCGCCTGCATTCCGGCTACACCTGCCCCCACCACCAGTACGGCGCCGATTTTTTCAGCTTCTCTCTGTATTCCCATAAGGATCCTCATCGTCCCTGAATGTCGCACCCATAACGCTTGACCTCATGATGGTCTTGGTCTAGGCCGTCAAAAGCGTGAATACCGGACTGGCTCCTTCGTATTTAAACAAGTCCGCTTGGCCGGTTCTTTCCAGATCATTGAGGCGCTGTGACACACAGTAGACTGGTAAGCCGGTGCTTTCGGCCATCTGCCGCACGGTCCGCGGCCCTTCCTGGAGTGCTTCTACTAAGAGGGCTTTCTGGTATTCCCGTTCAGCGCACCTCTGCAACAAGTCCTGAAAATTCGAGGGGTCGATTCGCTCGCCGTAAACGTTTTCCTTCTCGGTCAATTGCCGGTCCACACCTAGCAGCCACCGCAGCTGGGGTGCATTCAGAGCCCTCTGTGCCGCCGCCAGAGGCAGTCGCAGGCTCTCAGCCCGAAGGGGCCCCAAGCTTCGAGTTATCTCGGTGAGCTCGGTGACGTAGTCGGCAAACATCTGCCCCTCCGCAGCGCTCACCCAACGCAGGTGCAGCCGGTCCTTGCCAATGCCGGCAATATCCAGAAGCCATTCCACCAATTTCATCCGCCGAGCGGTATGAAAATTGCCCTCCAGATAGTGGCAATCGCCGAAATGGCAGCCGAAGACTAAAACGCCGTCAAAGCCGCTCTTGAGCCCTTCAATCACATGAACTGGATCCACTCTCCCGGAGCACATCGTGCGAATAACCCTGATGTTGGGGGGATATTGAAACCGCGAGACCCCGGCCAGATCGGCCCCGGCATAGGAGCACCAATTGCACAGGAAGGTTAGGATGTTTGGCTCGAACAGATGATCCATGCCTATCTCCTTGGTTGAGCTAGACGGCTTGCTGATGTCCGCCCGCGTGAATCGTCGCCACGATCTGTCGATCTCGGAAGTGAAGCATGTCAATGGCTCGTTGCGGACACGCCGCCGCACACACGCCGCACCCCTTGCAGGACGCGGTGATATTCTCTGCTCGAAAGCCCTTGCCGGATACCCGGGTCAGCCGAATGGCACCGAAGGGACAGGAGGCTTCGCAGAGGCCGCAGCCGATACAAAGGGATTGGTCGACCACTGAAACAATGGGATGCACCTCCACAAAGCCCCGGGTCAGAACACTGGCCGCCCTGGCCGCCGCCGCCTGCGCCTGGGCAATGGATTCTTCAATGGGCTTGGGATAATGTGCCAGCCCGCACACGAACACCCCGTCGGTCGCGAAATCCACCGGCCGCAGCTTCATGTGCGCTTCGAGGAAGAAGCCGTCGTCATTGAGAGGAACCTTGAAAAACTTGGCCAGCGTGTCCAAATCCCTTGGAATAATGGCTGTGGCCAGGTTCAGGTAATCCACGGGGATGCTCAGGGATCGCTGAAGGATTGGCTCCTTGACGGTGATCAACAGTTTTTCCCGGCCGTCGATCGTGGTGCTCGCCACCTCCGGCTTGTCCTCCAGGTCATAGCGGATGAACCACACTCCCAGCTCCCGGGCTTGGCGATAGAGCTCCTCGCGCTGGCCGTAAGTGCGCAGGTCGCGATAGAGGATGTAAACATCAAGCTCCGGTTTCTGCTTTTTCAAGGCAATGGCTTGGGCCACCGAGCTGGTGCAGCAAATCTTAGAGCAGTAAGGCCGCTCCGGCTCCCGTGAGCCGACGCACTGGATGAAGGCGACGGACTCGGCCGTCTTCAAAAGCTGGGGCTGCTCGGCGAATCGCTTTTCCAGATCATGCCAACGGGTGACGCGTTCGTTTTGTCCGTACAGGTATTCCTCCGGCTTCAGAGAGTGGGCGCCAGTGGCTAGAATGGCGACGCCGTGCTCCAAGCTGCGCTCCCGGCCCTGATGAAGCACCGTGGTAACGAAATTACCCACGAAGCCATGGACATCGCTGATCTCAGCTTCCGTGATCACTTCGATCCGGTCATGGCTCAGAATGCGCTTGCTCAGGTCATCGACGACCTTCTCGACATCCTCACCTTTCCAAGTGTGAACGACTTTGCGGGCGTGTCCGCCCAGTTCTGCTTTCTGCTCCACGAGGAAAGTGAACAGTCCCTGATCGGCCAGATTGAGCGCGGCGGCCATGCCCGCCAGGCCGCCGCCGATAACCAGTGCGTTCTGGCTGATATTGACATGGACCGGCTGCAGAGGCTCGAGAAGGGCCGCCTTAGCAGTCGCCATGCGCACCAGGTCCTTGGCCTTGGCGGTGGCCCGCTCCGGCTCCTGTCGATGCACCCATGAGTCCTGGTCACGAATATTGGCAAATTCGAAGAGGTAAGGGTTGAGACCTGCTTCGCGGATGGTATCCTGAAACAGCGGTTCATGTGTTCGGGGGGTACAGGCGGCGACCACTACCCGATTCAGACGATTCTCCTCGACTGCCGCCGCGATCAGTTTCTGGGTGTCTTCACTGCAGCTGAACAGATTGTCGGCCACGTACACCACATGCGGTAGGTTTCGAGCATAATCGCGCACCGCCGGGACATCCACCACGCTGCCGATATTGATGCCACAGTGGCACACAAAGACCCCGATGCGGGGCTCCTGGTCCCCCACCACGGTTTCGGGGGGATAGGTTCTTTCCTGAACCAAGGTATAGCGCGCGGAGGAAAGCAAGGACGCCGCTGCTGCCGCCGCCGCCGAGGCATCCGTGACCGCCTGGGGGATATCCTTGGGACCGGCCATTGCTCCACACACCAATATGCCCGGTCGAGAGGTGGCCACCGGGGCGGGGGAGCTGGTTTGCGCGAACCCGTCCGAATCCAGAGCGACCCCCAATGTCTCCGCTAACTGCCGCACATTGTCGCCGCTTTCCAGACCGATGGAGAGGACCACCAGGTTGAAGACTTCCGAGCTCTTGGTGCCGTCCTCCTCCACCCATTCCAGTCTAAGGTCCTGGGACTCCGGGTCCGCCAGACTGAGGGTGTGGATGCGGGAGCGGATAAAGCGCACCCCGGCCTCGTCTCGCGCGCGGTTGAAATACCGCTCAAACTCCTTGCCAGGGGTCCTCATGTCCATGAAGAAGATGGCAGTTTCCAGGTTGCCACGTGCGTGCTCTTTGGCAATCACCGCTTCCTTGATGGCGTACATGCAACAGACGCCGGAGCAGTAACCATGAGCGCCGGCCCGTGTATCCCGGGAGCCCACGCACTGCAGCCACGCAATCTTGCGGGGAGGCTGGTGATCCGAGGGACGTTCCAAATGGCCTTCATACGGTCCCGAGGCGCTGAGGACGCGTTCGAATTCCAAGCTAGTGATAACATTGCTGAAACGGCCGTACCCATAGCTCTCAAACAGGCGGGGGTCGAAGGGTTTGAAGCCCGTTGAAACGATGATTGCGCCAACGTCGAGTTCCAGCTCCCAGGGTTGATCATCGTGCTTGACAGCGTTTGCAAGGCATGCCTCAACGCATTGGTAGCACTCGGCACAGATCCCGCAGCCAAGACAGCGTTCGGCTTCACTCTTGACCTGCTCCTCGGTGAACCCACGCTGCACTTCATCAAAGGTCCCAACCCGTGTCTTTGATGCGAGTCGGGGCATCCGTTCACGCGGAGCACGATCAACCCGGGCCGTTTCGATTCCCTCGACGGGCACCCATTCCTTCTCTCTGCCTTCCTTGAGATCCTCCCCGCGGATGTAGCGATCGATGGAAACCGCCGCCTGTTTGCCTGCCGCAATGGCTTCAACCACAGTTCGTGGCCCGGTCACGGCATCGCCTCCGGCGAAAATGGCCGGGTCGTCACTCTGGAAGGTAATCGGGTCGACCCGCATGGTCCCCCATGTACTCAGGGTACAGGCACAGTCCGGGGTTAGGCAGGCCCAGTCGGATTCCTGGCCGATTGCGGGAACAACAGCATCCACCTCGATGACGAAATTGGAGCCCGGAATGGTTTCAGGGCGCCGCCGGCCGCTCTGGTCAGGCTCTCCAAGGCGCATCCTCACACATTCTATGGCCTTAACGCGCCCGCTCTCGTCAATGATCTTCACCGGGTTGGTGAGGGTCATGATCTCAATGCCCTCTTCGCGGCATTCTTCTATTTCCTCCTTACTGGCGGGCATCTCCTCGATGCTTCTGCGATAAATGATGAAGGGGTTCTTGGAGCCCGTTCGCAGCGCGGTGCGAGCGCAATCCATGGCGACGTTACCCCCACCGACCACGGCAACGCGATCTCCCAGGGTGACCCGCTTGCCAAGGTTCACCTCCCGCAGGAACGCAACTCCAGCATGTACCCCGTCGAACTCTTCGCCCTCGACTCCCAGTGCTTTGCACTCGTGGGCACCGACGGCGACAAAGAATGCCTTGTAGCCTTCCTCCCGGAGCCTGGCGATAGTGGTATCCCTGCCGATCTCAATGCCCGTTCGGAGCTCGACGCCCATTTCCCTGATGACTTCGATTTCCGCACCGATGACGTCTCTTGGGAGCCTGTAGGAGGGAATCCCGACGGTGAGCATGCCGCCGAGCACAGGAAGCTTCTCAAAGATTGTCACCCGATAGCCTTCGATGGCAAGGTAATAGGCACAGGCAAGCCCTGCCAGATCGGAAGAGCACACGTCTGAACTCCAGTCACGAGTGGATAT
>CALBZH010000054.1 GCA_937889795.1 uncultured Syntrophobacteraceae bacterium
TGCGACCCTGCCCTACGCGCTGCAGATCGCCAACAAGGGGTGGCAGAGGGCCATGCGGGAAGACCCCGAGATTCGCCGCGGTGCCAACGTGATCTCGGGCAAGGTCACGCACGCCGGCGTCGCAAACGCACTTGGGCTGGACTTCCGCCCTATCGAGGAATCGGAAAGCGATGTACTGCCTGAGCGTCCACTATGAGAATGCCCGACTGAACGGCACGGGCGAGTATTCCATCCCAGAGCACCCGGATGGCATCCAGAAGTGGAGTGTCTTCCCAGGGGGGAGCTCCGGCACGGAACTGCTTCACTTGATCGCGATGCCTTTCGGGGGCACCTCAATCCTTCCCAAGTTGCCCTTCTCTTTCGCCCAGCATTTGAAGACCCATGAGAGGCCGCTCCACCTCGAATGCGTCATGGTTGAGCCTGACAGCGATCGTTTGGCGGGGGAGCCCAATGGACTCTGGGGTGCTGGCATTCAGGTGGATTGCGCGGGTATCTTCAAGTCTTTAAGAGGTGCTGCGTTTCGGTGGCTGCCACCTGGCATGCAGACGCGCAAAGCCAAGACTGGCATCGGCGACTCCTCCTTCTTTTTCCTGGGATACGGCTTGACTTTGAACGCCCATGACGGCACGGACCAGTTCGATTTCTGCGACCCCTATTTCCGCCTCACTCGCTACCATTCGCTCTTCTGCACGGGTCTTCCAATCACCGATCCCGTCTCGCTTCTCCAGTTGCTCCATTACCGGGCAGTGAGGCATCGGCGGCTGCCGCCAACTCACGTCATGCAGGGTTTGGCGGCTTTTCTTCCTGCCTACCTGGAGATCGACACCTCGAAATGGCAGGAGCCAAAGTGCGATTTCAGGCAAGAGTGGAGCTCGCTTCTCCCGTGGCAGCGACTTGCGGTCCTGCCGATCCTCGATATGGTCCGCCACCTGCTGGACGCGCATCCCCGAGAGACAGCGCCTCTGAACATAGCGACATTCGTGCTTTTCGACAGACCTGACCTGCATCTGCCAGAACACCAATTGCCGAAATGGCTCCATCTTCTTGACGTGCTGTTTCCGCGTGCTCAGTTCATTTTGACCTTGGGCGACCGGGCTCGAAGCACCTTTCCCCCTTCCCTGTGGACTCGCTCGTGCCAGTTTACGATATCGAGCGAGCGCCCTCGTCGAAAACCAGCACGTCTTCCTAAGGGGGCCATCCTGCTCGTCGATGTGGACAGTACCCTGCCCAATCTCGCTCTCATGAAGCTCAGCCGGTATTTTAAGGACCAGGGGCGCCCCGTGACGCTGCTACGCCGGTATTCAAAGGTGCGGAACGTCGACGCCGTGTTTGCCAGTTGCGTTTTTTCACGCAAATCCTCCCTGGATCGCATCCGGAGATTGCGCGCTGCGTACGGCGACGCACTCACGGCAGGCGGGTCGGGAGTCGATGTACAAGGGCGACTTCCCGCGGCGATCGAGAGGATGCCACCCGACTACTCGCTTTATCCGGAATTGGGGGACCGTGGCATCGGGTTCCTGACCCGCGGCTGCCCCTTTGATTGTCCTTTTTGCATCGTGCCAAGAAAGGAGGGAAAGCCCCATCTGGCTTCGACTCTGGACGAGCTGCTGCCGGATTCCGGCAGGAAGCTCATCCTCCTCGACGACAACCTCTTGGCTCATCCGAAGGCATTGGAGCTGTTGGAGCAAATGGCTGTGCGCGACGTGGCGGTCAATTTCACTCAGACCCTGGATTTGCGCCTCGTCGACGAGGAGAAAGCCCGTCGTCTCAGACGAATCCGCTGTTCGAACGTGCGATTCACGCGCCGGGTCTATCACTTCAGCTTGAACGATGTGAACAACATGGACCTCGTCCGACAGAGATACGCGTTGTTCGGTCTGATGCCCAAGGACAACGCTGAATTCATCTGCATGTTCGGCTTCAACACCACTTTGGCAGAGGACGTTAAACGATTTCGATTCCTCAGCTCACTGCCGGGAGCTTATGTCTTTGTGCAACGATACCAGCCGGTCCCCGGCGGACCGCCGGCACAATTGGAGGGTTTTTTCGACGAGCACGCGGATGAGCACCTTGACGAGCTGATCCGAATTGTTTTCCGTCAGAACATGAAAAGCATGGAGTGCTATTACCGCTGGGTAAGCACGCAATACGCGCAGACGTTCGGGAAGCTCCACAAGGGATTGGTGGACACGATGTTCAAGTACAACAGACGGGAGAGCAAAGGGCTCTACATGGCGACTCTGGGCGGGCTGCGGTGCCTTGAGACCGTGTGAGGCG
>CALBZH010000055.1 GCA_937889795.1 uncultured Syntrophobacteraceae bacterium
ATCGGCGTCGACTGTTTGAGCAGCTTTTCCTCTTCAAGCCGGAAGAAGCCCTCTTTGCGGACCGGCAGAAACACTCCCCCTCTGCTCTCCTCCGCGACGACGGGCCAGCTGTCTCCATACTTGCGCTGAATCGTGATCTGGATGGTATTCATAGGCTCTCCTGAATATCACTCCAGTTGGAACCTACGCATTCCTTTACGAATTCCCGGCGTTCACCGTCGCCGACCGCACCGAGTGGAGCGCACCCGACGGGTCCCAGGTGTGCAGCGTGACGGTCGCGCCTCCTCCCGCCTTTTCTTCCACCGTCACCGGCGTGAAGCGCTTCTCGAGCTTTGCCTCGTTCTTGGGGGTTTTCAGCTTCGGATCTTCTTTGAGGTCCTGAAGGAATTCCAGCCATGCGTCGTCGCTCGCGTCTTCATCCGGCAGCCTCATCAGCCAGATCCAAGTGCCGGTGTTGGCATAGAGCAGCCCCTGATCCTCTCTGAACCGTGCCGCATGGCTGTGGCCGGTAATAACCGCCTTGGCGTTGTATTTTTCCCCTAACCGGCGGGCCTCATTCCATTCATTGTCGCCCGGCTCGTAGCTGAAGAACTGCTGCCCACTGTCGTCGGCAAGGTGACGCTGGGCACGGGCATAGAGCTTGAGACCCGCTTTCGACAGCTTGAGATACATCCTGGAAAACACGTCGGGCAAAAGGCCGAAGCTGACTTCTTCCTCCGCGCCGGTCAGTTGCTGGATGAGCAGCCCGACCTCTTCCGGCGTCAACCCGGCGTCCTGGAGCCTGAAAGCCATCCCAAGCTCGTCGGCGCTCGGCTCGAAGCTCACCTCCCCCAAGTTCTGCAGCGCCCCACTAATGATTTCCAGCGTCTCACCCTTCAGTGCGACTCTCACCGCAAGCGGATCAACAGCGAGCGCGGTCAGCACCGCCCCCTGGAAATCCGGCTTCAGCAGATCGGCAAACCGCATGCTGTGCTTTCTCTTGAGCGGATTGAGGATTTCCTTGACCAACAAGGAACCGGGCGAGTACTTGAAATGTGCTGCCTGAGCCGAGCCAGATGCTCCTGGGCCCGGCAGGTTCTCATAATCGACCTGGTTGAAGGGATCGTCCTGCTCACCATGGGTCACCAAGATCCTCGCCCCCCCAACGGTCAAGATGTGTGGCTCGCTCCCTCTTTCGAAGATCATCCTTTGGGAAACGGATTCCGGCTGCTGAAGGCTCTTGCGGAAAACGTCGCGGACTTCGGCCAACGCAAGCTCCACGTCGTGATTCCCCATTCGCACGAGAACTTCGCCCCCTGCCTTGCAGATCCGTCCGAAGGCCTCCAGAGTGGGAATCGTGGGGCTCGCGCTCGCGATGGCCTTGGCCTGTTGAACCGCCCGGGCCACGTCGAGCTCCAGCGGCTCCTCGTTGAGCAAGAAATCCATGCTGTCGCCGTTCACGATGACGCGGGTGGGGGGGTCGACAAAGCGGTCCAGCAGAGCAGGCAGTGCCCCGCTGCCACAGAAGATGTCATAATCCCCGCCATTTCCAAGATGAAGGTCGCTCAGGATTAGTGTCCGCACAAAAGCTCCTTTCCTGGTTTGATTCGCTCACTTCTCGGTCAGTCCCGGTCGCTTGCCGCTCACCTCGGCATGCCTGGCGATGATCTTCTCGATTTCGCTGGTGGCATCCCGCGTTGCTTCCTGAAGATCCTTCTGGACAGCTGCCTGATCCTTCATGCTCGCAAGCCGCGTCCAGTACGTGTTGTAAACAACCCCCAGCCAGGTGATGAACTGAAGGTTTTGCTCCAGGGCCTGCAGTGGTCGGCTGATGAAATAGGAGAGAAAGGCGATGACTCCCAAGCCGCCGAAGATCAGTCCGAAGGTGGACTCCTTGGTGATGGCGCTCATCGCCGCCGCGAAGACAAACGAGCCCACGCCGACCGCGAACAAAAGCCGGTACATCCACACCGTGGATTGATAGGGCTTCATGAACGCTTCCAAGACCCTCTTGAACATTTCTTCATTATGCTCAAAACCGGCGATGATGTGTCTCTGCCAGGCCTTGTACAGCTCGGGATCCATCGCCGCCAGGGTCATGTCCGGCTGTGGCTGAGGCATGAAGCTGGTCGGCTTCGGAGCATCGTTGCTCGTTGCGGCCCGCTCCGCCGGTTGAGGCTCGGAAGGTGGTCGCGTCTCGGGGGCCGCAGCTGCCGGACCCCTGACGGCGACGGGTTGGATGACTGATCTTTCCTTTGAAACAGCCTGGTCACCCACGGGAAGCCGCACGGCTGGATCGCCCACGATGACATAACTTCGAGCGTCGTTGTTGGCGGTCCAGATGCCGGCAAGCTCCAAGTCATTGACCTTCTTTCCGAATTTGATGTCCTCCAATTCCGTGCTCAGCACCGTGGACAGCTCGGCATAGCGACCATTGAAATACTCGACGGCCGAGCCGACCGGGTGCCCCTCCATCAGCCGCTTCAGTGTGGCTTCGAAAACCGCCAGCTGCGCTCCGGCCCGCTTCCACCGGAACGAATACCCCCAGGCTCGCTCCACATGACCGACCACCGCCAACGCTCCCCCCTTGGGGTGCCCCAGGAGGCGCTGGGGCAGCTTGGCCACAAAGGCGTGCGGGGCGATGGCCACCGGCTGTTTCAAGGCTTGGTGAGCGAAGTCATCCATCCTCGGGGTGCCCGCTCCGTAGCAGGCGAAATGAAAGGAAAGCATGCCCAGCAAGCGGGCATCATCCCCCAGATGATGGGCCGCCAGGTAGAATTCCTCGGGAATTCCCTTGCGCCAGCTCATGGGTCCCGGCCAGTCTCCACACAGCAGGGCGCCTTGATGCTGAAGCTGGCGCGAATCCTCGATCGGAAAGCCCATCCCATGGCTTGCGGTGAAAAGGAGAGCGGGCGTTTCCTCACCGCCCATCAGCTTCTCGAGGCGAGCCCGCTTCGCGTCGCTTCCCAAAACGGTCTCCACCCGCCAGCCGCCCTTTTCCTGGTCTTCGCCCATCCTCTCGGCCAGAGGAGCAACCAGCTCGTTGGCGCTGAGCTTGGTCGCCGGGTCATCGAGGTTCTGCACTCCAAAGAAGGTGGCGCGCCGCGGCAGGGTGAGCTTACCCGTCTCGGCCATGACGACGCTGCGAGCGTATTGGGCATACTCTTCGAGAGTTTCAAAGCAGATCCGACCCGCTGCATACTGCACATCCAGCTGGTACTGAAACCGGTAAGGGATCTTCTCGGGGTTGCCCACGATGAGGAGATAATAGGGGACCTTATCTGGATCGACCGGCCCCGGGCCCACCCCATGGCGGGCGAGGAACTCCGTTTTGGACTCACCGGGCCTGTATGCGTCGGAGCCCGTGTATTCGCGGTAACGCTCCCCTGCTTGTTGTTTGCGAAGATCCAAGAGCTCCTTGAGGGCGTCCTGGATTGCCGGAACGCGGTCCTGGTCTTCGAAGGCAAAGAGAACCCCCCATCCCGACTCGTCCAGCTTCTTCGGATCGACCCCCTCCTTCGGCCCGAAGTGCTTCTGGGTGGTACGCTCGTACCAGGACTTCAACTCCTGGAGATGGCTTTCATCCAAGATTTCGCCGCGAGCAATTTGAGAAAGATCCTGAGGGCTCAAGGGCGGCAGAAGATAGGTACCGGTGGCTCCGTTGATGCCATTGAAAAAGAGCTCTTCAGCGGACATGGCTTCGATCTCCTCTGTCTGGCAAGACTCGAGCGAGAAGCGCTCGCGTGGATGTGGATGTTCCTGGTGTACCGATGGTGCCAATGAGGTGAGTCAAAACAGAAATCGCACGGGTTTCCGCAGGCCACCTGATCAACATACGGCAAACGGCTGTTTGCCGCAGCCTGCGTTTGCAGTCACCGGGGGAGCTCGCTCAAATTTCTTCATGATAGGGAATTTGCAAAGCTTTTAAGCAGACTAGCACCCGAGCATGGTCGCGGTCAAGAGCCTGAACGGACCCTTGGCCCGAGGATTTCGTGGTGAGACTGTAGCGAAGTCGCCGTGTCGAGCCCACATGCCCCGAAAGGGTTCAGGATTCGATCAGGTTTTCGCGGACGAGGTCGGGAGCATTGGGGTCGTGCACCGCATCGGAGAAGGCGATCAAGAGGCCAGGACGATCTCCGGTATGCTGAATGGCGTGGGGTACGCCAGCTGGAAACGTGAAGCGCACGGCTTCTCCCTCCCCGATCTTCACGTCCCTGGTTGTATCGTCTTCTCGGAACCGCACCAGGGCGGGCCCCATCACCACGACCATCTCCCGGGCTCTACGATGCGCGTGGTTGCCTCGGATGAATCCAGGCCGGGTCACCACCAGGTGAACATTCCGCTGCTTGGAGAGGTCTTCGAGCCCTAGGGGCTCCAGCACCATTCCACGCTCATCCGATTGGATAACGACCTTTTCTTGGGTCACTTTCATGGAGCTCTCCTGAAGCCCTCCGCCATCAAGCGAGGAGCCGATCACGGATCGATCGTTTCGACGGTCGCTGCCGGAGACGCAGGAACGACCGTCTTCGGTCTCCAGGGCGCAAAGCGCGGCAGCAGCAAAATCCCCGGCACGGCCCCGAGAACACTGACGGCATAGAACATCGCCCAGCCGAGGGCATGGACGGCAAATCCCGTCGGAAGGGCCGCAAAGACGCGCGTAACCGCCATGAAGCTTGTCAACATCGCGTACTGAGTCGCCGTAAAGCGCTTGTCGCAAAGACTCATCATGAAGGCGACAAAAGCGGCGTTCCCCATGCCGCCGCAAATGTTTTCCAGGGCGATGCTCCCGACCATGACCGCATAGTTTTTCCCAACCCAGGCAAGGGCCGTGAAGCTCAGGTTGGAGACAGCCTGCAGAAACGCAAAAATCCAAAGAGATCGGTTGATTCCAATGCGCGCGATGATGCCGCCTCCGACCAGCGTCCCCGCAATGGTACTCAGGAGCCCGAATGCCTTGTTCACGGTTCCGACATCCGAGCGGCTGAATCCCAGGTCAAGGAGGAACGGCGTCGTCATGGCCCCGGCGATTGCGTCCCCGAGCTTGTAAAGCATGATGAAGAGGAGCATCGAGACGGCCCCGCTGCGTTTAAAATACGATGCGAGAGGAAGCCAGACGGCATCCTTCAATGTGCGCGGAGCCTCGGCCTGCTCGGTGGGCTCCGGAGCGAGGAAAGTGAACAGCGAGCAGCCGAGCATGATTACCGCCAAGGCTCCGTAAACAAAGCGCCAGGACAGGTAATCCGAAGCGATCAGAGCCGCGGCCCCGGAGACGAGCAGGGCAAGCCGGTAGCCGACCACGGTGGTTGCCGCGCCGGCTCCGAGCTCTTTTTCCTTGAGGACGTCAGCACGGTATGCGTCGACAACGATGTCCTGGCTCGCGCTCATGAAAGCCACCAGAAGGGCAAGCCACCCCACAAGCCAGGGCATTGTCGCTGGAGAGCATGATCCCAGCGCCAGGATCGCTGCGGCCAGAAGGCACTGGGTGATCAATATCCAACCCCGCCTGCGTCCGAGCCAGCCCACGTGAAATCGGTCGAGCACCGGAGCCCAAAGGACTTTCACCGTATAAGGCAAGCCGACCAGCGAAAAAATGCCGATCAGGCGCAGATCCACGTGCTCGGTGGCAAGCCACGCCTGAAGGGTCGATCCAGTGAGCGCAAGCGGGAGGCCGGATGAGAAGCCCAGCCCGAGCATCGACAGGACCCGGCGGTTTCCGTAAACTGACAGCCAATCCTTCACGGCCTCAACACCTTTCGTCGATCCTCATGCCTCCTCCTCCGCTTTCCGAAGGCCCCTGTGATTCCATTGCATTGTCATCCTCAACGGGCTAAAAGATCGGAAGAGCACACGTCTGAACTCCAGTCACGAGTGGATATCTCG
>CALBZH010000056.1 GCA_937889795.1 uncultured Syntrophobacteraceae bacterium
GATATCCACTCGTGACTGGAGTTCAGACGTGTGCTCTTCCGATCTCGGGGGTTGGACGCGGGTGTCCGTGATGTTTTAAGCGGTGATGCTTTCAGGAAGGCCCGGGAGATTTCAGATTGGTCTCCCGGGCTTTTTCGGGATGGCTTCGTGGGTCGAATGTCGTCACGGGAAGGCTTCGGGAAAAGCGCTAATCCCAGGTCAGAATTTCCTCGTCGTAAATTGTCTCGATTTTCCGCTTGTGCTTCAGCTCTTCCTTGGCCAGAAGCTCGAAGACTTTGGCCGTTTTCTCGTGCATGCACTTGGTCTGCCAGGCGGCGTAAAAGGCATGAGCCTTTTCCTCCTTCTTCATGGCCAGGGTCAGAGCTTCCTGGTAAGTGAGGCCCTCGTGGAACTTGACGTCAATCAGATAGTCACTGATCTTCAGGTTCTCCACCTCAGGTAGCTTGATCTCGCCCAAATCCACGGGATTGAGGTCCTTGAGCAAATCCCGGTGGCGCTGCTCTTCTTCGACCATCTCCTCAAAGAACTTCTTGATCCCAGGATTCTTAGCTCGATCGGCGCACTGCTGGTAGAACTCCATTGCCTTGATTTCACGGTCGATGGCGAAATTGATCACATCGTCCATGGAAGTGCAGGAAACCGTGCTCATGTTCTCCTCCTTATTCAAATGGTCTCATGGAAACTGCTCAAGACGACTCAAAAAGCGGAACAAATGAAAAAACCGACACGTCCACGAGCCCGCGATCACTCAGCTTGAGCTCCGGAATCACGGGCAGTGCCAGGAACGAAAGGGCCATGAACGGGTTGTGAAGGGCGCAGCCGTAGGTCATCGCCCGCTGCTTCAGCGCTTCGATCTGGGCCACCACCTGATCGAGAGGTTGATCCGACATGAGGCCTCCAATGGGGAGGGGCAGAAGGACAACGGAATCATCCCGTGCGCCGATGGCCATCCCACCGCCGCTGGCACGCACCGCCTCGGCGACCCTGACAATGTCCTCGTCGGAGGTGCCGACGGCGATCAGGTTGTGAGAATCATGCGCCACGGTGGAAGCGATGGCTCCTCGTTGCAGCCCGAACCCTTGGACAAACGCCACGGCAGGCTTGGTGGAGGCGTCGTAGCGATTAAAGACGGCAAGCTTCAACACATCCCATTCCACGTCGATCAGGACCCTCCCATTTTGAACCTTTGGCTCGACCAGCACCTTATCGGTGAGCAGTGTTCCTTCCCGGACCCGAATGACCTTCATACTCCCCGGCTGTGGGGTTACGGCGAGATCCTCCGGAACAATTCTCTCGATGCGCATGGGGCTTGGGGGAGGAGCGATCTCCGGAAACGGCTCGCCAATGAGGCGCCCGTCGCGGGCCAGCTCTTTACCCGACTTGAAGACCCGGATGGGGACCCAAGGCTCGAGGGTCGGACTCAGCGTGAAATCGGCCTGAAACCCCGGAGCAAGGGCTCCCCGCCCTCGCAGACCAAAATAGCTTGCCGGCGTCCAGGAAGCGAGCGTAATGGCCCGAACGGGCTCCAGCCCCAAGGCCATCGCCTTGTTGACGATGACATTCATGTGCCCGTCTCGCAGCAGGTCGTCAGCGTGGCGGTCGTCACTCACCAGCATGCATCGAGGCCAGGTCTGATCGTCGACCAACGGAAGGAGAGCCGCCAGGTCTTTCGACTGGCTTCCCTCACGAATCATGATGTGCATCCCTTTAGAGAGCTTCTCCATCGCTTCGGGCAGAGCCGTGCACTCATGATCCGATCCGATTCCACCAACCAAGTAAGCATTCAGTCCAAGCCCCGTCAACTGGGGTGCATGGCCGTCGATGACCCCTCCTTGAAAGAGGATGACCTTGTCCAGCACTTCGGGTATGGCCAGCGTCACGCCAGGGAAATTCATCATTTCGGCAAGACCCACGACGCGCTCATGGGGGCAGATCGACAAAAGATCCACGGCGCGCAGCACCGCTCCCGATGTCTCCAGCGGAGAGGCGGGAACGCAGCTGGGGAGGTTGAAGAACATATCGAGCGGCAACAATGCGGCGGAGTCCAGGAAGTAGCGGATGCCATCCAATCCGAGCACGTTGGCGATCTCGTGCGGATCGGCTACCACCGCGGTTGTGCCCCACCGGAGGGCCGCCGCCGCGAACTGAGCCGGACTCAGCATCGTGCTCTCGATGTGGAGGTGCCCATCAATAAAGCCCGGAGCCGCATACATGCCGCCGGCGTCGACAACGGCCTCGGCCTCATAGTCTCCCCATCCCACGACCTTCCCGCCATGAATGCCAAGATTCACGGTTTCAATACGTCCCGAGAGAACGTTCACCAACTGGCAGTTTCGGATACAAAGCTCGACGGGCCGCTTGCCTTGAGCCGCTTCGATGGCTTGGGTGAGAGTGCACGAGCTCCATTTCATGGAATCTTTCTCCAGGAACCGATCTGCGGGCAGGGATCACGCTCTGACGTGCGGACAGCGAATGCGCCGGTATCCGATGGGTCGCGGACGGCGGGGGGCTCGAGCGTGGGTCATCTACATCTTGTACTTGCTGAATTCTTCGGGATCGAGCTTGTCCAACAGGTCAGCCCAATCCTCTTTCCGTTCTTTCGTGAACAGGGGGCGAGCCGATTCGTTATTGTTCTGGGACCTGTTGAGCACCTCTTCGTTCACGAAGATCGGTGCGTTCATGCGCAGAGCAATGGCGATCGCGTCACTCGGTCGCGCATCAATGGTGCTCAAACGATCATGGTCTCGCAGGTAAATCAGGGCATAATAGGTGTTATTTCGTAAGTCACAAACCTCGATCCGCTCAACGGTTACGTTCAGCTCGTTGAAGAAGCTTTTGATCAGATCGTGGGTCATGGGGCGGGGAAATTGAATCTTTTCGAGCTCGGTTGCGATGGACGTTGCCTCAAGGAGCCCGATCCAAATCGGGAGCGCCCGTTTCTCCTGAAGGTCCTTCAAGATCACGATCGGTGTATTCGTCTGTGGATCCATGACCAGCCCGGAAACTCTCATTTCTCTAAACATGACGGCTCCTCGTTGTCACTTCCGGCTTGCCGATCCAAATACGCTCCTAACAAGACGGGTCCAAGGCATATCCAAAAGGCGGCTCATCTTATCACTGATGAGCCATTCAAGACCACCTTTTTTAGGATGGTGCCTCAACCCTGCTCGATTTCACTCACCGATGATCTTAACCAGGACGCGCTTCTTGCGACGCCCGTCGAACTCCCCGTAGAAGATCCGCTCCCAGGTGCCCAAGTCCAGCTTGCCCTCAGTCACCGCGACGACAACCTCCCGCCCCATGATCTGGCGCTTCATGTGTGCATCCGCGTTGTCCTCGCCCACATTGTGCTGGTATTGGGAGATGGGTGCGTGTGGGGCGAGCTTTTCCAGCCACACCTCATAATCGTGGTGGAGGCCGGATTCGTCGTCATTGATGAAGACCGAAGCGGTAATGTGCATGGCATTGCAGAGGAGCAGCCCCTCATTGATGCCGCTCTCTTGCAGGCAGGTCTCGACCTGCCCCGTGATGTTGATGAATCCCCGTCGAGACGGGACGTTGAGCCAAAGCTCTCTGCGGTAGGATTTCATCGTGCCTTTTCCTGGAATAACCGATGCCCTTCCGGTCTTGTTTCGTGCCTCATTCGGGCATGTATGGGAGACCGTCGAGCGCCGGCTGCAGTGATTCGAGAGCTCGGTCGAGAACGGCTTCAATCTCGCTTTGCGCGCAAATCACGACCTCCCCCGTTTTGCGTACTTTGACCTCTAGTTGGGCCGTCTTTTGCAACTTCTGGCTGACCACCACTCGAACCGGGATGCCGAGCAAATCCGCGTCCTTGAGCTTGACCCCGGGAGAGTCGTCACGATCGTCATACAGCACATCATAGCGCGTTCGGAGCTGATCGTAGAGTGATTCTGCTGCATCGGGCACTCCCCCCTTTTGCCCCAGGGCCGTCACGATCACCTGATAAGGAGATCGGAAGAGCGTCGTGTAGGGAAAGAGTGTAGATCTCGGTGGTCG
>CALBZH010000057.1 GCA_937889795.1 uncultured Syntrophobacteraceae bacterium
ACGCCACCCGCGGCGATGAAATCGCGTGCGAGCACCGTGGACGCCCGCGATGCCGCCGCCTTGGCCTGGGCGATGCACTCTTCGGTCGGCTTGGGCCAGTGGGCCAGCCCCGCAACGAAGACCCCGTCCGTCGCAAAGTCGACAGGCCGAAGCTTCATGTGCGCCTCGAGGAAGAACCCTTCGGCGTTCAGCGGGACCTTGAACATCTTGGCAAGCGTCTCGGCGTCCCGCGTTTCGATGGCGCTGGCGAGCGTCAGAATATCCGGCCGCAAGGCCAGCTCCCGCTGCAGGATGGGGTCGAAGACCCTGACACTCAGCCCGTCTTTGGACACCTCCACCACCGGTTTCCGCTCCAGGTCGAACCGAATGAACAACACGCCCTTGCGCCTGGCCTCTTGGTAGAGATACTCGCGCAGCCCGAAGGTGCGGATGTCGCGGTACAGGATGAAGATATCCATGCTCGGGTTGATTTCCTTGAGCCGCACCGCATTCTCGATGGAATGGCTGCAGCAGACACGGCTGCAGTAGGGCCGTTCTGGCTCCCGGGATCCCACGCACTGGATGAATACCGCCGATGACGCGTTCATCACCTGGTCGTCGCGGTTGCGAATCGCTTCATCGAGGTCCAGGTTCCGGTAGATGCGCGGGCTCTGGCCGTAGCCGTATTCCGTCGGCTTGAGCGAGTGCGCGCCGGTTGCGATGATGGCGACCCCGTGGTGGACTTCTCTCGACTTCCCGTCCACCAGGACCGACGAGCAGAAATTCCCGACGAATCCCTTCACCGACTGGAGCTCGGCTCGCTTGAGCACCGTGACGCTCGGATGCTGCTCCACTTTCGCGATGAGAGCGTCCAGATAGGGCCGCATCGGCTCCCCGGTCCAGACGGTCAGCAGCTTCTTCCCATGCCCGCCGAGTTTTTCAGCGCTCTCGATCAGCGTCACCGGGTAGCCCTGGTCTGCCAAGGCAAGCGCCGCTTCCATGCCAGCCACGCCTCCGCCCACGACCAGGCCCGTCTTGGTGAGGGGGAGTTTCATCTCCTGAACGGGAGTTTGCAGGGCGACACGGGCTACAGCCATCCGCACGAGGTCCTTGGCTTTGGTGGTGGCCGCCTCGGGATAATCCTGGTGGACCCAGGAATTCTGGTCCCGGATATTGGCCAGCTCAAAGAGGTACTTGTTGAGGCCCGCCTCGCGGATCGTCTGTTGAAAGAGCGGCTCGTGGGTCCTGGGCGAGCAGGACGCCACGACCACGCGGTTCAGCTTGTGCTCCCGGATGACGTCTTTCATGCGCTCCTGCGTGTCCTGGGAGCAGGTGAACAGGCTTTCATCCACGTAGGCGACGTTGGGAAGCGTCCGGGCATATTCCTTGACGGCTGGAACGTCCACGACCGAGCCAATGTTGATACCGCAGTGGCAGACGAACACGCCCACCCGGATTTCCTCGCCTTCGACTGGAGATTCGGGGATGTCTTCGACCTTGCGAATGAGGCTCCCGCGGGCCGGAGCCAGGAGTGCCGACGTCTCGGCCGCGGCCGCCGAGGCTTCCATGACGGATAGGGGAATGTCCTTGGGTCCCTGGAAGGCGCCGCAAACAAAAATCCCGGGCCGCGACGTCGCAACCGGCGAGAAGGGAGACGTAGCCGCAAAACGGCCGTCGTTGAGCGAAAGCGAAAGGCTGCGTGCAAGATCGACTACCTGGGGCTCGGCTTCGAGGCCCACCGAAAGCACGACCATGTCAAAGGTCTCTTCAACGCATGACCCATCCTCCAGCGTGTAGTGCAGGATGAGATCATCGGTTCCCTGCGCCCGATCAACCGAGTGCACTCGGGTCCGGATCACGCGAACGCCGTACTCGTCCCGCGCCCGGTCGTAGTATTTTTCGAATTCCTTGCCCGGAGTCCGCATGTCCATAAAGAAAATGGCGGTCTCCGGAGGCTGGTGGCTGTGCTCGCGGGCAATGACCGCTTCTTTGAGCGAAATCATGCAACAGACGGCCGAGCAATAGCCATTGTCACAGTGGTTGATGTCGCGGGATCCGACGCACTGGAGCCACGCGATCTTGCCAGGCTCCTTGCCGTCCGACGGGCGAGCGAAATGGCCGCTGGTCGGCCCGGACGGAGAGAGAATCCGCTCCATCTCCATGGACGTGATCACGTTGGGGAAGTGGGCGTAGTGGTACGTGTCGAAGCGCTTCGGGTTGAACGGCCGAAACCCGGGAGCCAGGATGATGCTCCCCACGTTCACGGTGAAATCGAGATCCTGGTCCTCGAAGTTCACGGCGCCGGCCGGACAGAATTTCTCGCACGCCCGACATTTGCCCTTCTTCTCGAAGAAAATGCAATGCTCCTTGTCGATGGCGTATTTCAGCGGCACGGCCTGAGGGTATTTGACGTACGCTGCCTTGCGCTGGCTGAGCCCAAGGTTGTAGGCGTCAGGGACCTTCCGGGGGCATTTCTCCGCGCAGAGGCCGCACGCAATGCACTTGGCGACGTCGATGTAGCGGGCCCTTTGGTGCAAGCTGACAGTGAAATCCCCCGCATCCCCCAGGACGTCCGTCACGTCGGTCAGAGTATGGATCTCGATGTTGGGATGCCTGCCGCACTCCACCAGCTTGGGCGACAAGATGCACATGGAGCAGTCGTTGGTGGGAAAGGTCTTGTCGAGGGCGCTCATGACGCCGCCGATGGCCTCGCTGTTCTCCACCATGTGGACAAGATAGCCGGTGTCGGCCAGGTCGAGGGCCGCCTGGACACCGGCGATCCCGCCTCCGATGACCATGACCGAGCCGATTCGATCCGTCGTCGATGGGGACATAATCCGATTCCTTTCACTGACTCAAGAATTCGTGCATGGAGGATGCGGCGAGCCGTCCCTCCCCCATGGCGCTGATGACGGTGGCTCCGCCCGAGACGATGTCCCCGCCGGCCCACACGCGAGCCTTGGAGGTCTTGCCACCTTCGCCGACGATCACGGTGCCCCAGCGGCTTGTCTCGAGATCGGGCGTGGTCGAGGCGATGAGCGGGTTCGGGGAGGTGCCGAGCGAGACCACGGCCGTATCCACGGCGAGCGTGTACTGGCTCCCCTCGATGGGCACCGGCCGGCGGCGGCCGCTCGAATCGGGCTCGCCCAGCTTCATGCGGAGGAGCTCCATCGCGGCCACGTTGTTGCGTCCGTCGCTGATGAACCCGGTCGGGCTGCAGAGGAAATGGAAGTGGATGCCCTCCTCCTCGGCGTTTTCGACCTCCTCGAGGCGGGCCGGCATCTCCTGGCGCGTGCGGCGATAAATGACGTACACGTCCCGGGCCCCGAGGCGGACGGCGCACCGGGCGGCGTCCATGGCGACGTTGCCGCCTCCGATCACGGCCACCCGCTTGCCCATCTTCACGGGCGTGGCGTAGTCGGGATAGAGATACGCCTTCATGAGGTTCGTCCGGGTCAGGAACTCGTTGGCGGAATAGACCATGTTGAGATTCTCGCCCGGAACGCGGAGAAACTGCGGAAGACCGGCTCCCGTTGCGAGGTAAACCGCCTGGTATTTCGTGTTGAGCAGCTCATCGAGGCTGTAGTTGATCCCGATGACCGTATCGAGCCGGATGTCCACGCCAAGGGAAGCCACGTACTGGACTTCCCGCTGGACGATCTCCTTGGGCAGCCGGAATTCCGGGATGCCGTACATCAGAACACCGCCAGCCACATGCAGCGCCTCGAACATGGTGACCGCATGGCCGCGGATGGCAAGGTCCGATGCCACCGTGAGGCCGGACGGTCCGGTACCCACGACCGCCACGTTCTTGCCCGTCGAGGGCGCGATCTCCGGTGTGCTGGCCACCCCTTCGATCCGCTCCCAGTCGGCGATGAACCGCTCGAGGCGCCCGATCGCGACAGGCGCTCCCTTCTTGTTCAAGGTGCAGGCGTTCTCGCACTGAAGCTCCTGAGGACAGACCCGCCCGCAGATTCCGGGGAGCGAGGTCTTCGTCTTGAGAACGCGCGAGGCGCCTTCCATGTCGCCCTTCTGCAGCGCGAGAATGAAATCCGGAATGTCGATGTTGACCGGGCATCCCGCCTGGCAGTTGCGCTTCTTGCACTGGATGCAGCGGTGAGCCTCTTCCATGGCCATTTCATACGTGTAGCCCGTCGCCACTTCCTCGAAGTTGTGCTTCCGCTCCTCGGGGGATTGTTTGGGCATGTCGATCCGATTGAGGTTGATCTTGGGCTTCTTCGCGCCGGGGTCGCCCTGGGTGGTCCCGGCCTTATCCGATCCGCTCATG
>CALBZH010000058.1 GCA_937889795.1 uncultured Syntrophobacteraceae bacterium
GCAAAGGGTGCCAGATGGATTCTGCGGGGTGCCAGATGAATTTTGCACGCGTCTGACCGCTTGCGATCAGCCTCCGTTGCGGAACGCCTCGGAGCGAATGTCGAACTTGCGCATCAGGTGCTGGAGGGACTGTCGTTCGAGCCCGCAGAGCTGCGCGGCGTTGCTGACGTTGCCCTTGGTCTTTCTGAGCAGCTCGGTCACATAGGCCTTGGAGAAATGCTCGATCACCTGCTGCCGGGCGCTTCGGTAGGGCATTTCAAAAAGGTCTTTTCGCTGATCCCGCAGGCAGTTGTAAGTAGAGCCGCGCAAGTTGAGCTGAGCGGCCTCGATCACGTCGCCCGGACACAGGGCGGCTGCGCGCTTCATGGTGTTTTGGAGCTCGCGAGCATTGCCTTTCCAGGGAGACTCCATGAGCGTGCAGATGGCATCCGTGGACAGGATCTTGGGTCCCAGGCCCGATTCTCTCACGTATTGGTTGAGAAAATGGACCGCCAGCAGCGGGATGTCTTCTCGGATTTCGCGAAGGGAAGGCATCGGGATGGAAACCACGTTCAGGCGGTAAAACAGATCCTCGCGAAAATCGCCCTGCTCGATCATGGCCTGGAGGTCCCGGTTCGTCGAAGAGATCACCCGCACGTCGACGACCTTGGGGCGGGCATTCCCGAGCGGCTTGATCTCCTTTTCCTGAAGCACCCGAAGCAGCTTCGTCTGCAGCATCTTGGGGAGGTCCCCGATCTCGTCGAGGAAGAGGGTACTGCCGTGAGCGGCTTCGATGAGCCCCTTTTGGTCCTGAGTGGCGTGTGTGAAGGCACCTTTCTTGTGGCCAAACAGCTCGCTTTCCAAGAGCGTCTCCGGGATGGCCGGGCAGTTGACGGCGACCATCTTCCTCTTGGACCGACTGCTGAGGGCATGGATGGTTTGAGCCGCAAGCTCCTTGCCGGTTCCGCTTTCACCCGTGATCAGGACGGAAAGGTCGGTCTTGGCGATTCTGCGAATCGTGGTGAGCGTGTGTTGAAGGGCCAGGCTTTCACCGACGAAGAGCGCCAGCTGCTCCTTTTCCTGGAGCTTCTCCTCAAGGGCCGCTGTCTTTCGCAGCAGACGGTGGTGCTCGAATCCCTTCCGCAGGGTGTGGAACAGCCTGCCGTCGTCCAAAGGCTTGGTGATGAAGTCATACGCGCCCTTTTTCAAGGCCTCGACGGCTTGATCGATGGTCCCGTACGCGGTCATGAGAATCGGGACGCTTTCGGGGTACAGGGCGCGGATGTGCTCGAGGAGCTGCATGCCGTCCACATTGGGCATGCGGATGTCGGAGAGAACGACCGCGATCGGCTCGGCGTCCATGACGTCCAGGGCTTTCCGTGCCGAGTCCGCAAGCACCACCCGGCACTCCAGCTCGGGCTCGATCAGCCGCTTCAGTCCGTGGAGTAGATCGACGGCATCATCGACGATGAGAAGCGTTTCAACGGATGGATTCATGTGAATCCTTTACCGGCAGCGTGATGACGAAGGCTGAGCCGTTGCCCGAGGTGCTCTCCACGGCAATCTGCCCATCGTGCTCCCTGATGATCCCGTAGGAGACCGAGAGCCCCAGTCCAGTGCCCTCCCCGGTTTGCTTGGTGGTGAAGAAAGGATCGAAGATGCGCCCAAGGTGGTCCGGATGGATCCCGTGCCCCTCATCCTGGATGCGAATCCGCGCCAGCCCGTCTTCAGGATGAAAGGACGTGCTGATGCGGATGATGCCTCCTTGGGGCATGGCCTGGCGTGCGTTCATGAGAACGTTCATGTAGACCTGCTTCAATCGCTCGGAATCGAAACAGAGCTCAGGCAGGTCAGGGGCGAGGGTGACCTGGAGCTCAATGCCGTTCTGTTGGAACTGCTTTTCAAGCATGCTGACGACGCTGCTCAGACCGTCGTTGAGCTGGCCTCGCTGCTTGCTGGTCGTCCCGTGCCGGGAAAAGGACAGGAGGTTGTCCACGATCTTCCTGCAGGCCTGAGCATTGCGCTCGACCACCTCCACATCTTCCAGGGCGGGATGCTCATTGGGCAAGTCCCGTCTCAACAGCTTTGCATAACAGAGGATGACTCCGAGAGGATTGTTGATTTCATGGGCCACGCCGGCGGAAAGGTGACCGATTGCCGCCATCTTCTCCATTTGCATCATCTGGTTCTCCGCCTGC
>CALBZH010000059.1 GCA_937889795.1 uncultured Syntrophobacteraceae bacterium
ATACTTGTCGGAGGCCACCCCCTGAACCACCGCTGAAGACCCGGGCTGCTCCTTAACGGTGTCCTTGAAATCTCCCTTAAAGAGAGCTTCCTCCTTAAAGTATCCGTACGTGCCGGATGCCGAATTGCGGCCGTAAAGCGAAATCGGCTTGTCGGCCCACTCGCCCTTCAACCCCAAGTCACCCCATTTGGTCACATCGGCGGGGGCTCCCCCCTTGCGCGTCTTTGAGAAGATAGCGTCGAGCTGCTGCATGGTCAGACACTTGATCGGATTGTCCTTATGGACGAAGACCGCCAGCGAATCCACGGCCACACGGGCCTTCGCCGGCTTATAACCGAACTTCTTCTCGAAGGTCTCCTCTTCCTGGGCCTTCATTTCCCGCGACATGGGGCCAAACTGGGCCGTGCCTTCGATCAGAGCGGGAGGCGCCGTTGAGGAGCCCTTGCCCTCGATCTCGATCTTAACGCTCGGGTAGGCAGATCGAAATCCTTCCGACCAGAGGGTCATCAGGTTATTCAACGTATCGGACCCGATGGATTTGATATTCCCCGAAACCCCGGATACCGGCTTGTACTCGCTCAGATTCTTGTCCACTTCAAGAGCAGAAGCCGGCAAGGCCGCCAGGAAAACCAGCGGCAGGGCCATCAAGCACAGAGCTCTTCTTGTATTACGCTTTGCCATCATCGTGTGCCTTCTCCTTCAAGAGTTGTCACTCGCATTCATTCCCTTCGCACTCAGCCCAACAGGGGCTAGACCGTTCGCCCTTCATCTCCGCTCCCAGTCATCGGGAAGACGTCAGATCCGAGCCCGCCCTTCGTCAAATAGAATCCGGATTTCCATGGGAAGGGTTCTACGCCGGAAATGTTACAAAACGGTGACAGAATGATGTCCGTGTGATGAACTCGATCGCGATCGCAAAAAAAAAGCTGCCGATGCCCACCTGTAACGCGAGAAAAAAGTTGGCTCCATCAAACTGGCGCAGCTTTTGCTTAATTAAACCTCACCGTATGCGGCATGACCGGGTGTCCGGTGGTCATGATGGCTGCATTCCATGGCTGGGGACAATTCCCGTAAACGAGGTACAACGGCATGACCTCCCATTGCGAACAGACTTTAGTCGTTCATCGGTCCTGTGGAGCATCGCTGCCGAGAAGGCGGCTTGTCCCATCAGGCAGCCTTGCCGTGCACAAGCGAAAGGACGAGATCCTCGAGGCGTTTCTCGGGACATGCATCGGTCTGAGCCTACGGGACAGGCAAGCGGAGGTGGGGGGCCTGCTGCATCTCCTTCTTCCCAAGCCTCCGGGGGTCGATTCCCGTCTCGCGAACGAAGCCTATGCAACCACGGGACTCCCCTTGTTCCTTGCCGCGCTTCTCAAGGAGGGTGCCCAGGTGGATCGCCTCGAAGCCTGTGTTGCCGGAGGCGGTCTCCTTGGAGAGACCTCCACGCCGGACCCCCTCACGGATATCGGGGGACGCACCGTCGAATATGTGATTGATTTTCTGAACGACTACAAAATCCCTATTTTGAAAAGCGAGATCGGCGGTAGCCTGGGATGTCGCATGTCCCTGAATCTCAAAGATCTTGAAACCGATATCCGGTTCCTGCTTCCCGCTTCCCCGGCTCCTCCGACCCAAGGCAAACCGCCGCTCCGCAAGCCAACCCGGGAAGACTTGCTGAACCGTATCGATCACGTCCGACCGATTCCACAAACCGCATTGCGGATTATCCGCATGGTGGGGGAGCAGCGCCATTCGACCCGGCAAATCGCACGGGAGGTTGCCAAGGACCAGGTGATCAGCGCGACGACCATTCGGTTCTGCAATTCGGTCGTCGTTGGCTCCGGGCGCAAGATCGACTCGATCGACCGCGCACTGGTCATCCTTGGGGACAAACGACTGCTGCAGTTCGTGATCTCCCGATGTCTGGTCGGATTCTTCTCGTCCTCGGAGCTGGGGTACTCGCTCTGTAAGGGCGGACTGTTCAGGCATGCGCTGGGGACGGCTACCATCAGCCAGAGACTGGCCCTTTTAACCGGGCGGATTTCCGCGGACCTGGCCTATACGGCGGGGCTGATCCATGACATCGGGAAGGTCGTTTTGGACCAGTTCGTCCAGGAAACGGCCCCCCTCTTTTACTGGCGGGCGCAGTCCGAGGAATTGGAGCTGATCGCCCTGGAAGAAGACTCCTTTGGGATGAATCATCAGGAGGCAGGGCGCCTTCTTGCAGAGCGGTGGGACCTCCCGGACAACCTGCTCACCGCGATCGCCTGTCACCACCACCCGGAGCGCGCCTCCGCTCATTCGGACTTGGCTCACCTCGTTTACGTGGCCGATCTGGTCATGTCCCGCGTCATGACCGGACAGGAGATCGAGCGGATGGATTCGTCCATCCTCTCAGCCAGTCTCGATCACCTCGGAATCGGGGAAAACGAGTTCAACGTTGTCGTGGATGGAGTGCTGTACGACCTCTTGACGGACCCTCTGCTGAGTGTCTGAACCCAACCGGGAGCCTGCCTTTGCGGCTTTTTCTTTCCTTAAGCCGCCCTGAATCGCTCACGTCCGTCCCTTCAAGCCTCCCCGTTCAAGAACGGATTGCTTCGCGCCTCCCTCCCGATGGTGGACCGAGGCGCAC
>CALBZH010000060.1 GCA_937889795.1 uncultured Syntrophobacteraceae bacterium
AGTTAGCGCGCCACTGGGGGATCCCCGTGACCGAGCGTGCGATTACGATCGACGAGGTGATTGACGGCATACGGTCGGGAGATGTGAAAGAGATTCTTGGTACCGGCACGGCGGCGGTGGTGTCGCCGGTGGGTGAAATCTGCTACCGGGATCAATGCCATTCGATCCATGGCGGAGGTGTGGGCGAGTGGGCCCAGCGATTGTACGAGGAAATCGTCGCCATCCAATATGGTGAGAAGGAAGACCCATTCGGGTGGACTCGGGATGTCCCTGTTTGACCTCATCGTGGAAGCGCAGCTGATGTGAACCGACTCGATGCCTGCAGGCAGGCTCATGGGGCAAGCGCCCGGTCGAGAAGGGGATTGTGGTTCCGGCTATTGCTGTCGCATGCGAGAATGGTTATCTGTTAATCGTAAGGTTGACAGCATGTCGCCTTCTCCTAACCCCTCCTACCCCGTTCAGCCTCCCCCTCCGGCTGGGCGGGGTTTCCTTTTTCTTCAGCGAGTGGCTAAGGACGGATCGAGGAAGGCCCTGCGGGTAGGTCGTGGCTCGACGCCCCGGGGTTCCAAAAGAGACCGGAGCTGTTGACTTTGCTCGGGTGAGATCAGGCCAAACTCCAAGCCGCATCGACGGGTCTGAAAGCCGCGGAATGTCGGCGCATCCTCCACTTTGAAATCGTAGGTTACCCTACACGGTAAATGAGCCAAATTGAGCTTTCGAGGTTGGCAGAAGATGTCCACCTCCACGTACTCGGCCTGCTCGCCAGGCTCAAACGCCGTATACTCCATGCCAATGCCGCCGTCGCTGACGTCAATGACATGGCCCACGACGTCGAAACGAGGCCGGAAAGTAATGAAGATGGTGTCTTCCACCGGGTAGCGGGGAAGTCGCCTGCGGTTTTCAATCTTCTCTGTCGCCGTGGGGAGTGGCATGTCATGCATCCGATCTTCGAGAGATCAGTTTCATTTTGATCAATGGAATCCGCCAAACGGTACAGAATCTATCCTCTGAATAAAGTATTTACTAATAAGTAGATACACGTAGTATTCTATATGCGTAAGCCCAGGATCTCAAGTCCAAAAAAGTGAGCGCAAGGAGACAAAACCTCCCAGAGTCGCAGTTGGCTGCGTTGCTCGTGACCGTCTCCGACACTCGCTGGGGGCTCTCGATTGAGAGGGCAGAAGCCGATAGCGGAGCTAGAGGTTGCTAACCGGGTCCCGGTCGATGATGAGCTGTACCCGCCTCAAAGACGAGGTTCCAGGCTTCAGGCGAAGCAAGTCTTCAGCCAGGGACGTGAGGGCTTGGGTTGACCAGGCCTTCACGAAGACATGCCATCGATAGCGCCGATTCAAACGTGCCAAGGGCGCCTCCGCAGGTCCCAAAATGGCCGCGTGGGACCCCTTTTCCCTCAGTCCGACCGCGATCGCACGACAGAGAGAAGCCAGCTCAATGGCGGCTTCCCTCGTCAAATCTTCGCGCTCGTCAGTGACTAGAAGCCGGAGGAATTTGGTGTGGGGTGGATACTGGAGCTCACGCCGGATTTCAAGCTCACGTCCACAAAACGAAGCATAATCCAGTCTCAAGGCTGCTTCAATAGTATAGTGGGAGGGGTTGTAGGTTTGAACGATCGCCAGTCCGGCTTTTTCGCCTCGCCCCGCTCTTCCGGCAACCTGCATGAGAAGTTGGACCGTCGTTTCTCCCCCTCGGTAGTCGGGGACCTGAAGGGCGGTGTCGGCGCTCACGATTCCCACGAGGGTGATCCCGGGAAAATCGTGTCCTTTGGCGATCATTTGCGTTCCGATCAATACTTGAGCCTCAGACGTCCTGAGTGCGTTAAAATACTCGACCAGACGTTGAGCGTGCCTGACCGTATCGCGGTCGATGCGGACGATCTTTCTGTCTGGAAGGAGCTTTCTCACCTCTTCTTCCAGGCGCTCGGTTCCAAAACCGTGGAAGAGGAGTACTCCCTTTCCGCATTGGGGGCACTCCTGGGGAACGGAGACCTCCAGACCGCAGTAGTGGCATCGCAGGAGATTGGCTTGTTGGTGAAAGGTCAGACTGACACGGCAATGGGTGCATTGAGGGACATGACCGCATACCGTGCAAACCAGAAAGCTTGCGAAGCCTCGTCGGTTCAGAAAGAGCAGCGCCTGTTCCCCAGCCCCAACGGTTTCGAGCAGGGCTTCCCGGAGGGGACGAGACAGGATGTGATCACGACGGGCCTCCCGCCGCATGTCGACCACGCGTACTTCGGGCAGGGGCCGCTCGAGAACTCGCTTGGGCATGGTAAGAAGCGTGTACCGCCCCAGCTGTACATTGGCGATGGACTGGAGAGAGGGGGTGGCTGATCCCAACAGGATGGGGATCCCGAGTGAGCGCGCGCGGATGAGGGCCACATCCCTTGCATGATAGCGTAAATGGTCCTCCTGCTTGTAGGAGGGATCGTGCTCTTCATCGATGAGGATGATCCCCAGGTCTCTCACCGGCATGAAGACCGCCGAGCGAACACCGAGGATGACTCTGCGCCGTCCCGACAAGGCTTCTCGCCACTGATCGTATCGGGCCCCGACGGAAAGTCCGCTGTGACAGATGGCCAAGTCCGTGCCGAAACGTTGGCGGAAGACGGCTTCCAGTTGAGTGCTGAGGGCAATTTCCGGGACAAGGACCAGCGCGCCTTTTCCTCGTCGCAATGCTTCCGTGACCAGCTCGAGATAGACCTCGGTCTTACCGCTCCCCGTCACTCCGAAGAGGAGATGCGGTCGGAAGACGGGATTCTCGAGGAAGGGACCGAGAGCCTCAAGGACTTGGTGCTGATCGGGAGTTGGCGCGAAGGGAGTCCGTTCAGGAAGACTCTGGGCGTGATGCGACTCCCTTACAACCTCGAGGGAAAGCTCATCCAAGAGACCCGCGGCCCGAAGCTTCTTGAGCCAGTAGTCGGCGTTGTGGGCGCATCGGCGTACAGTGGAGAGA
>CALBZH010000061.1 GCA_937889795.1 uncultured Syntrophobacteraceae bacterium
CCTTGTGCAAGTAAACGTTCACGTGTTTTGCGCTGCCAGCCATGTCCGTTTCGGCCGGACCAAGGATCACAAGACCTGACCTGGCGGGCGCCGCAAAATCAGGCTGCGTGTAGACATCGAAAGGATCCAAGTAGGAAGGTGCGGCAGACTCTTGCGCCCTGTACACCAGATCATCCTTGAAGGCCTCTATCTGGCTGACAAGGGCGCTGTAGTAGCCAAATTGAACGTCGAACTGGGGATCCTCGAAGATCGCCGGAAAGAGTTTTCTAACCTCCAAGAGGTCTTGGTAAAGCGATCGGAGCCGTTGCTGAATTCTGATTTTTTCCGTGCGCCTCTGCCTCGGCAGCAGAATGGATCGCTTCAGCACCGCAAGGACATCCTGCTCAAGAAGCAAGCTGTCCTCGTGCAGGCCGATCAGTGCACAACCATACTCGCGAAAAGGCCTCATGAAATGGGCTGAAACGGGATCCAGGGTTGGTGACTCCGTATCATCGAGCTCCCACCTGCCAAAACGGACCCCCGTTTCCGCCAGCACGGTCTCTTCGATTTCCTGAATGGTCTCAAACTGCTTCTCGCTTTCCTTCGCCAGACTCCAAAGCGAAGCCAAGGCCTCTCGAAACTTCAGCCGCATCGAATACAGCAGGGCATAGCAGGTGAATCCCGCAGCCTGCTCCTGCGACTTCAGGCGACCGTCTTTCAGACTCGAGACAAGAAAGCGGACCAGCCCCTCTCCCAAACTGGCGATCAAGGCCATGAGCTCGGGCTCTTCTTCGGCCTGACGACCCCAGAAGATCCCACCTCTGCCGATCGGAGGATTCTGCTGACACCAGCTGAACTGGACAGGCAGAGTGGTCTCTCCGATCCGGACCGATAGGGAATGGTTCAAAAAGTGGGCAATCCCCTCACACGGAAAGTGAATCTGCAGCCCTCTTTCCGAGAAATCCACGATGCGGAACGGCTTGGGGCGGTGGATTTCGTCCGACCGCTCGTCGCCGAGGTCCAGCAGCTTCAATCCCGAATCCGCCGAGCAAATGAGAAGCCCATCCTGGCGTTGCGAGCTCAAAGCTCCCGACAGCGCGACCGCTGTCAGAAAACGTGGAAATTGTCTTTTGGCGTCTTGAGGCCGGAACGCAGCAATCCCTTCGACCATCTCCTGAAAGCTTTGCTCATCTGTCAGTTGCTCATCAGACGCCGGTTTACCCACAATTGGTCTCCACCATAACAAACACGACGAGGCATGCAAGCGCGTGCAGCTCCACCGGATCGACACGCGCTCAGACTGTCAAAGCCTTGGCATGAGCGATCGCCCCGGCGCCCCTGATTGAGGGCAATCCGGATCAACCCTTCCAGGCTCCCGCTCGGCTGCACCCCGCAAGAGCAGTCCGGCCGGCAAATCATCCGGCATGACGGCACTCGGGAGAGAACATGTCCCAACAATCGCCCTTGACATCAACGACGCCCACTTAAAGCATCCTCCGCATCTTCCGGACTTCGTCCGAAATGACACCGCCTGTACCTGTAAAGGAAGCACATGATACAACTTTCGTGCCTATTCCCTTCCAATCTGAAATCAGAACTGGGAGCCTGGCGCCTTGCAGACTCACAAACTGCGGAGCAGCCCCATCACAGGGTTGCTCCGCGAAGAGAACCGGGATTATGATAGAAGTCCATGTGGTTGCCTGTTGGCTGAGATGGAGGCGATGAAAGCAATGCCGCATCCAGCTCACAGTATCGACGTTATCGATCAGGAAAATCCCGGTTGACGCAAGTACAAGGGTGGAGCCCCGTGTTGATGTCGTCTCTTGACAGGTTTTTTGCCGCCTTGCTTCTGCCTGTTCTCGTGGCCTCCTGCGTTGGCTCATGGGTGCGCGACGCACCCCACGATCCCGGGATTCCCGTCCGATTCGTCTATGTGGACGCCGGAGCCACCCGTGTTTGCGTCTCGGGAAGCTTTAACCAGTGGTCGCTCAATTCCCATTGCTTGCAGCGAGAAGGGAGCACCTGGACCATCACCATTCCCTTGCCTGCAGGGCGCTGGGAATATGGTTTCTATGTGGATGGTGAATCCTGGAAGACCGATCCCGGCGTGCCGCTCACCGAAGACAACGGCTTCGGGAGAGCCAATTCGGTTCTAATCGTCGAATGATCGGTGACGAACATGCGGCTTCGGTTTTATTTTCCAATGAGTGGGGATGTCCCAAAGGGAGGATCCGGACCCGTTGAAGGACCAATCAGACGATCATCAGGTAGTCTCCGCCGTGCTGGCTGGGGATGTGGAGGCTTATGCCGTGTTGGTCAAGCGGTACCAGAGGCCCATCTACAACCTGATGTACCGGATGACAGGCGGCTCCCGCCCGGATTCGCTGGATCTGGCCCAGGACACCTTCCTGCGTGCTTATGAGGCCCTGCATCGGTTTCGGCTCGGAAGCAGGTTCTTTCCGTGGCTTTACAGCATCGGATTGAATCTCTCCCGAAATTTCCTGCGCAAGACCAAGGCGCATCAGACCGTTGACATCGACGATTGCGAGTTGGGATCCGGATTGGATTATCCCGGCCAAGAAGAAGAAGCGCTGTGCGCAAGACTGGATTCACACCATATCCGGGAGGCTCTGGCCAAACTCCCGGTCGATTATCGGGAAGCCGTTTTTCTTCGGTACCACGAAGAGCTGACCATGGATGAAATTGCGACGGCCCTCGGCATTTCATTAAGCGGCGCGAAGATGCGAGTCCACCGAGGTCTCGGAAAACTGCGGGAGAGATCGGAAGAGCGTCGTGTAGGGAAAGAGTGTAGATCTCGGTGGTC
>CALBZH010000062.1 GCA_937889795.1 uncultured Syntrophobacteraceae bacterium
CGAGATATCCACTCGTGACTGGAGTTCAGACGTGTGCTCTTCCGATCTCCATGGTAAATGACCCGGCCGGTACGAGGACAAACTCCATGCCGATGCTGTTCGTGAATTTGTTCGGAGCCGATGTCACGCTCAGTTTGGCGGCAACCGGAGGTTCCGCTATGGGCGAGGCAGTTGAGGCCGCTGCATCGGGGGCTTTCACTTCCGGCGTGGATGCTTTGCCTTCTTGCTCGGGTGCCTTCCGTGGCTCTTCCTGCTTCACTTGAGGGCCCAATGCTTCTTGTCTTGGCCCTGTAAGCTCTTGGCGGAAGAACAACATCGTTCCGGTGACAACCGCGACAACCAGGGCAATCAGCACCCCACCCTTGACCGTGAGCGCTTTCCCCCGCGGTTTTGCTGTGTCAGGCCCTGGCTCCAGTGGCCGACGCACGCCTGTCTCGGCTTCGACGACCCGCGCCTCAGCAGGTGCCCCAGTTTCTTCTGGCTCGAGGAAATCCGTAATTGGAGGCTCTGCCACAGGTTTTTCAACTTCAGATCGGGGCTCTTCCCGCATCTTGCTCGGAGGTGGCACCCCGATGATCTCACCGATGGCTTGAGCCAATTGCCTGAAGCCTGGATGAGACGGGTCTTGCTTCCAGTCCGTCAGCGAGGCCGCCTGAACCGGCCTGAATCTCAGCGGAAGCCTGACTTCCTCAAGCAATACGGGTATGAGGATCTTCCGTTGAAGCCCCTCCTCCGCTTCGGCTCGTACCCATTCGGAAGCCACAGAGCTCGTTGACCACAGCACGAGCATGCATTGGGCGGCTTCGACGGCCTTCTCAAGCACCTCATCCCAAGTCTTGCCGGGGGGGATGTCACGGTCCCAGAACACCTGCCAGCCAAGCCTTTCCAGAGCCTTTGCAACAGCCTCAGCCCGTTCGCTGTCTTCTTTGGCGTAGCTGATGAAGATGTCGGCCATATCCTCTCACCTTCCCTGCTGGTTGTGTTGTGGGCGAAGCCCCTCGGAACATTGAATTCGAGGACAGCCGGCGAAACAATCTCGGTACCCTCGAGAGGAGAATTGCGTTGTGGAGACCTGATGACAGTCAAGCTTCCCCATCATCCTGATTTTGCAATCTATTTTAGATCAAGGGTCTTTGCAAGGAGTTTCAGAAACAGTTTGCTTGTCTTTCTGCCTTTTGGATGAGAAACGTCAGGGTGGCTTGTCCCCCGATTGCTCCTGAGCCAGAATCGGCTGAGGAGCAATCGGGCCCTGGTGGAAAAAAAATTCCCCGCCGCGCTTTCGGCGCGACGGGGAATCCCGGGGGTTGGGTTGCGCCGGGGCTTGAGGCCCGGGGCGCTATGCCGTGGTTACTTTTCCAGGGTCAGCTGGATGTAGTGGCACGGGCATTCCTTGACGCAGAGGCCGCAGCCCTTGCAGAAGTCGTAGTCGAATTCGTACTTGCCACCGCCCTGCGACACTTTCACGGCGTTGTCCGGGCAGTACATGAGGCAGTTGCCGCAGTCGAAGCACTGACCGCAGCTGAAGCAGCGGTTGGCTTCCTTGAGGATGTCGTCCCGGTCGAACGCCGGGTAGATCTCGTTGAAGCTCTTGAGACGCTCGTGGACAGGGATGGCTTCCTTCGCGAACCGGGCTTTCTGCTGGTAGTAGTAGGTATTGAGATCCCGCGAGAAAGTCACCGGGGGCTGCGAGAGGCGCGTTTCCCCCTGCCCTTCGATCATGTCCTCGATGGCCATGGCGGCCCGGAATCCCTGGCCGATGGCGGCGGAGACCGTCTCCAACCCCAGCACCGCGTCGCCGCCTGCGTACACCTTGGGTTGGCTCGTCATGGACTGCTCGTCGGCGCTCACCCACTTGTTGTCACGCTTGGCCAGATCGAAGCCTTCGTAGTCCACTTCCTGGCCCGTCGCCATGATGACCGTGTCAGCCGGAATGACCGACTCGGAGCCGCTGATGGGCACCGGGCGCGCGCGACCGCTCGCATCGGCTTCCCGCAGCTCCATCTGCACGCACATGAGCCCCACCACCCGGCCGTCGTCCTGGATGATCTTGACGGGGTTCGTGTGGTAGCGGAACATGATGCGCTCCTCCAGGGCCTCGTCGATTTCTGCCGTGATCGCAGGCATTTCCGTACGGGTCCGCCGGTAGACGACGCTCACGTTGGCGCCCATCCGCTTGGCCACGCGGGCGCAGTCCATGGCGGTGTTCCCGCCGCCGACCACCACCACGTCTTTACCGAGCTGGACCTTCTTGCCGCTGTGGATGTCTTTGAGAAATCCCACACCGGTGAAGACGCCGCGCGCATCCTCGCCTTCCACGCCGATGGAGACCCCCAACTGAGCCCCGAGCCCCAGGAAGACGGCATCGTAGTGGCCGGTCAGCTGATCCATGGGAATGTTCACGCCCACCTTGGTGTTGCATTCGAGCTCAATCCCCAGCTTCAGGATGGCTTCGATCTCGCGGCTCAGCACGTCTTTCGGCAGGCGGTACGCCGGGATGCCCCAGCGCATCATGCCGCCCGGCTCGTGCTCGGCCTCATACACCTTGACCTTAAAGCCGCGCTTGGCCAGATGGAACGCGCACGAAAGGCCGGCCGGACCCGAGCCCACGACGGCGATCTTTTCCTTGCGCTGCGTGAGCACGTCTTTCTTGTGCTCCAGGTGCTTATCGAGCCCGTAATCGCCGACGGCGCGCTCGGAGCTGTTGATGGCGAGCGGCGTGTCGAAGTCGCGGCGGTTGCAGCCTTCCTCGCAGGGGTGCGGGCAGACGCGTCCGCAGGTGGCCGGAAACGGGTTCGTCTTGGTCAGCACGCGCCAGGCCGCTTCATAGTCCGCCTTATCGGCCAGGGTCCGTAGAAAACCCCGGATGTCGTTCCCGATGGGGCATCCGTGGCTGCAGGGCGGCGTCTGCATCAGATACAGGGGCTTCAGGGTCCGCCAGGAACCGGTCTTGTACGGGACCACGTTCCTCAAGTCCAGAGCGAGTCCTAAGGGTAGTTTTTCCATATGGGAATCGAACCTTTCTTCGGTGAGTCGGTGAAAGGGTGAATGGGTGAGTCGCACACGGCGTCACCCAACAATCCTCACTCTTCACGGCTCACAGGTTGAACTTTTCGATGTTCTGATCCGCGATGGCCTGGATGTCGGCCACGGCCTCGGTCGGGACCCCCTTCTTGAACAGGTGCCGGAAGCGGTTCTGCAGCTTCAGGTACTCTTCGACCGGCTTCTTGATGGGGACCTTCTGGACGTTGGTGATCTTCCCGTCGACGATCTCGAAAACCGGGAAGATGCACGTCTGCTTGGCCAGCCGGCACATGAGGACGGTCAGGTCCCCCGTGTGGCCCCAGCCCAGGGGACAGGGCGCAAGGATGTGCAGGTATTTGGGTCCCTCGATGCTGAGCGCTTTCTTTACCTTCCGCTGCAGGTCCCTGAAATCGTCCACCGTCGCCGTGGCCACATACGGAATGCCGTGCTCGGCCGCGATGATGGGGAGATTCTTCTTACGGGTCTTGTTGCCTGTCGGGGTCGTCGTCGTGCGGGCCCCGAGCGGCGTGAAGCTGGAGCGCTGGACACCCGTGTTCATGTAGGCTTCGTTGTCGTAGCAGACATACAGCACGTTGTGCCCGCGTTCGAACATGCCGCTGATGCACTGGAACCCGATGTCCGCCGTGCTGCCGTCACCGCCCTGGGCAATGATGTTAACCGGGCCCTTTTTCAGGGCCTTGTAGGCGGCCTCCACACCTGACGCCACGGCTGCCGAGTTCTCAAAAAGGCTGTGGAGAAAGGGGATGCGCCAGGACGGGTCCGGGTAGGGGGAGCTGAAAACCTCGAGGCAGCCGGTGGCGACGCAGGCGATGGTGTTCTCGCCCGCGGCGTCCGCAACGAGCCGCGCGGCAAGTGCCTGACCGCAGCCGCCGCACGCCCTGTGGCCGCTCGCAAACAAGTCCTTCTTTTCAACCCTGTTCAGGTCTTCTGGCTTCATTTCCATGGCTATAACTCTTTCTCCGCTATGATTTCCTTCTTGAGGCCGAGGAACTCGAGATCCACCGGCTCCTTCTCGACGCGCTCGACCATGAAATACAGGTCGTCAATGGAGATGTTCCGGCCGCCGAGGCCCGCAACGAAGCAGCTGATGTTCCGGTCCCGCTTGTCCGAGCGCGGGAAGGACCAGCGCACGTCGCTCGCCAGCACGCCGCCGCGCCCCAGGGACACGCATTTTTCCAGGACCACGATGTTCTGTTTGTCCTTGAGCAGGTTGTAGCCTTCCTGCTTGGGGAAGGGGCGGTAGGAGCAGATCTGCAGGAGGCCGACCCGTTTGCCCTTCGCTTCCAGGCGGTCGATCATCTCCTTGACGCTGCCCGTGACGGAGCCCATGGTCACGATCACGAGATCGGCTCCGTCCAGCTTGTAGGGGCGAACCAGACCGCCGCTTGCCCGGCCAAAGGTCTTGGTGAACTCGGCGCTGACTTCGCGGATGGTCTCTTCGCTCTTTTCCAGCGCGCGGTGCAGGATGTAGCGGGTTTCCATGTAGAAGCGCGGGTCGGCGTAGAGCCCGATGCCGCGAGGCCAGCGAGGATCGACGATATAGCGCGGCTTGAAGGGGGGCAGGTAATCATCCACCTGCTTCTGGTCCGGCAGATCCACCGGCTCGAACGCGTGGGTCAGAATGAAGCCGTCCATGCAGACCATGACAGGCAGGTTGAGATCGGAAGAGCACACGTCTGAACTCCAGTCACGAGTGGATAACTCG
>CALBZH010000063.1 GCA_937889795.1 uncultured Syntrophobacteraceae bacterium
ACAGTTACCTTGGTTCGCACCGGACAGGTCATTGGGACGGCAACCCCAGCCGCGGGCGCTTTTGCCATTCGCGCCCTAAACTCCAATGTGATCGCGGTCAACGGGGATCAGGTTCGCGCGACATCCACCGCCGGTGGGCTCAGTGCGCCCTTTCCAGTGAGAATCAGACAGTAAGAGCACGTTCGCTTGGGGCTGGCGGCATACCGCCGGCCCCACCTCTGGGGGTCCTTGAACGAGAAGGGATCCAGACGAAGCAACAGCATGGGAGGATAAAATGAAGCGATTCCACAGGTCACTCGCAGTGGCGGCGGCGCTCTTGGCGGCAATCATCGTGCAACAAGCGTACGCCATCGGCCCGCCGACCAAGCCAAACCCCATTCTCTTCGGCACGACAGGCGCCTGCAACAGCGAGATTCAGGGAGGCCCCTGCACCACCCAAAGCACGTTGGTGCAGATCAACCCCGACACCGGGCAACTCATCAGGAAGATCGGCCCCGTGGGCTATACGGTCAATGGGCTTGCCTGGGACCCCACGTCGGGTAAGCTCTACGCAACCACGCCGCCGGGAGACACGAAATTCCACGGCCTGATCACGATCAATCCCCTTACGGGGCGCGGTAAACCCGTCAATCCCAATGCGGTCAATTTTGGACTCGCCGGCGTCGGCTCGCCTGTTCATTCCATCGCCATCGATGTTTTCGGCCACATGGTCGGCTGGTACGATGAATTCCCTCCCCCCGACTCTTACGTCCGGATTGACAAGCGCACCGGCATCGCCACGGAATTCGGGGATACCGACATCAACACGTCCCAGAACGGAGTCGCCTTCGGAGAGTTCAACCTCCTCTGGAACATCGACTCCCCCCGTCTTCAAGATAATGGCGAACTGACTCAGACCGCCTACATCCTGAACCCCTTCGACGGGAAGCCGTTGTCTTCCAGACTTCTGACTCCGCCCACGGCCGCGGCCCTCGGCGATTTCAACCCCGCGGACAACCTCTACTACGGGCTCAATTTCGACACCTCCGCGCCGCGTCCATTTCCAACATTCATCGTGGTCGTCAACCCCATCGAGGGAACCGTGACGCCGTTTGGCCAAACCGTCGACGACCTCCACACGCTCGCCTTCGTAAAGGGCCGTGCAATGCTGCCACCCTGGTGGTCCAACCCCTAAGGCTGAGCGGTCGTTTTCGCGCCATCATGATCCACGCCGGATGCCAGACGCTGAGCAGGAAATCCCCCGTCTCGAGGCGGTCAGATCTGACATCCGGCATCACGACCACATGGATTCCAAGTCGGTCCGAGTGGAGCTTCAGGTGCTCAGGACGTCCCGCACCCTCTCGGCAAGGGACCGGATGGAAAAGGGCTTTTGAAGGTAAGGCACGCCGCCGTCCAGCACCCCGTGGTCGCCGACCACATCGACGGGGTAGCCCGACATGAAGATCACTTTCAGATCATGGCGCCGACCGTGCAGCCGTTGCCACAACTCCATGCCACTCATGTTGGGCAGGACGACATCCGTCAGCAGCAGATCAAGGGGCCCCTCGTGCGCCTCCAGTATCTCCAGGGCCGCGAGGCCATCCTGAGCCTGGAGCACCCTGTAACCTTGACGCTTGAGAATTCGAACGGCGAGATCTCGAACCTGGTCTTCGTCTTCTACAATCAAGACCGTCTCGGTCCCGAAGCCAAGAGTCCCGTCATCACCCATGGGCTTGGCCGGCAGGAGTGACTCCTGGGGCTTCGGGAAATACAGGTGAAACTGCGAGCCTCGTCCCGGCTCGCTCACCACCCGAATATGACCTCCATGCTGCTTCACAATCCCGTACACGGTAGACAGCCCAAGACCCGTCCCCTTCCCGACCTCCCGAGTGGTAAAAAACGGGTCGAACACCCGGCGCACGGTTTCCTGGTCCATGCCTTGACCCGTGTCGCTCATGAGCAGCATCACATAAGGCCCCACCTTGACGTCTTCATCGCCCCACGCTTCGCCGCCGAATGAGACCTCCGCCGTCTCGATTCTCAGCGTACCACCGTGAGGCATGGCGTCCTGGGCATTCACGGCGAGGTTTAGAATGACCTGCTCGATCTGCGCCCGGTCCCCCAGAATCTGGCTGGCAGACGGTGAGAGTACCGGCTCGAGGACAATGTCCTCCCGGAGCGCGCGCCGCAGCATTCTTGTGAAAGAAGAGATCACTTCATTCAGATCCACGGGCTTGATCTCGAGTGTTTGCTTGCGTGCAAACGCGAGAAGCTGCGAAACAAGGTCCCTGCATCGGCGCGCGCACACGACGATCTGCTGCGCCATGGGCCGCGACGGATCGTTCGCCCCCAAGTCGTGGATCAGCATATCGCCGTAACCCAGGATGGGTGTGAGCATGTTATTGAATTCATGGGCGATCCCGCCCGCAAGGCGCCCGACCGATTCAAGCTTCTGGGATTGAAGGAGCTGCGCTTCGAGCTTCTGCTTCTCCGCTTCCGCCTGTCTTCGCTCGCTGATATCCCGCGTGACGCCCATGATTCCCACGGGCCTGCCCTCTTCATCACGAATGAAGGCTGCACGCAGCTCCGCCCAGAATTGAGAACCGTCCTTTCGACATTCCTGAATCTCCATGACTCGCGACCGGTTTGGATCCACTCCCGGCAGGCCATCCCGAGCCAACTCCTCGGAAAGAGCCCGGCTGAGCTGTTTGAAGGACTCCGGGGTTACGACGTCTTTGACCTGCAGGGAAAGCCATTCCTCCGCACTCCACTGATGGAGCTTGACGGCAGAAGGGCTCACATAGGTAAAGCTCATGCCCAAGTCCACGGACCAGATGACATCCGAAACATTGTCGGCGAGGAGCCGATATCGCTGCTCGCACGCCAGGGCCTCCGCTTTCCGACTATCCAGCAACTGCCTTTCAATCACCTCGAGCAAGGAGGCAGCCACAATCGAAAGCCATGGCACCATCCCGTCTGGAATTCCCAGGCGATACAGGCAGCGGCCCACGTACTCTCGGGAAGGCGTCGCCGCCCTCACGACCAGGACCCCCGCAAGCAAGTCCGCAACGGGTCCCGAGACCGAAGCCATGAAAGCATCCAGCCGGTGGTCGTTCTCAGAATAGAGACAGAACGGACGGCGGCTGAGCTGATCCAGAGAAGGCTCTGGATCCAGGCGAAAGCCCTCGGGAGGAGGATCGGTCAGTGAGACGAGCTGAAACAAAGCCATGCCCTCACCTCAGAAGAACAGAAAACGGGAGGTGCTCCCAACCAGCCACGGAACAGAGCACAATGTCTCCTAACAACAGCGCACGAAAAACCAGGTCTTTGGACGGATCACGAAGGCAGCTCAACACCCCCACAGTGCTCGCTCATTATAGAGCTTCCGCCCCTCCAGGTGCAACGTCTCATTTCTAGCAGGACATCCCGCCTCACCCGAAACCTCTCACCTTCATGGTTCGTAACGGTCGAATTTGCCGTGTCCGCGGCAGAACCCCCATTTTCCGTTTTGCTCTTGGGCCGCAAATTTGATATTGACAAAACTTGTTTGTGGATCTTGACTCGACTGCCCATTCCTTGCCGGCTTCCTTCTCCATCTCTTCATCGGCTGCATGCGGTTGAGGTTCACGGGACCATTCTGCTGTGTTTCGAGCACATATTGGGGTTGCCTGGTGAGCAGGCGGGGAAGTCCTCGGCTGGCTTGGAATCCCAGGCGAAGGTTGAGTTCGGTAGGCTCATTCCTGAAGGGAGATTCAGAATGGATTTTCAGTTGACAGACGAACAGCGCATGATCAAGGAGACCGTTTACAAGTGGGCCGTTAATGAGCTGGGACCCATCCAGGAAAAGATTGACGACGACGATTGGTTTCCCCCTGATTTCTTCAAAAAATGCGCGGAAATCGGCATCTTGGGCATCACGATGGACGAGAAGTACGGCGGCCTGGGAGGCGATGTTCTCATGCAGGCCCTCGCCATCGAGGAAATGAGCCGCATCTGCCCCGCCCTTGCCATGAGCTATGGAGCCCATTCGAATCTCTGCGCCAACAATATCCACAAGAATGCCAATGAAGCCCTGAAAGAAAAGTACCTCCCCCCACTGATCCAGGGCGAAAAGATCGGGGCCCTGGGCTTGACCGAGCCCAATGCGGGCTCCGACGCCATGAGCATCCGCACCCGTGCCGTGAAGATGGGTGACAAATATATTTTGAACGGATCCAAGATTTTTATCACCAACGGCCCCGTGGCCGACACGCTTCTCGTCTACGCCAAGACGTCCCCCGATCTGGGAGCCAAGGGTATCAGCGCCTTCATCGTGGAAAAGGAGTTTCCTGGTTTTTCGGTGTCCCGGAAGCTGAAGAAGTGCGGCATGCGCGGCTCCCCAACGGCCGAGCTTCTGTTCGAGAACTGCGAGGTACCGGCGGAGAACCTCGTTGGCAAGGAAAACATGGGCGTGCACGTCATGACGAGCGGCCTCGACATCGAGCGAATCGTCCTCGCCGCCGGGTCCGTGGGCATGGCGCAGCAGGCTCTGGAATACTCCATTCGCTACTCGGTCGAGCGTGAGCAGTTCGGTCAGCCCATCGCCAATTTCCAGATGATCCAGCAGAAGCTGGCTGACATGTACGCCCGCACGGAAGCGGCGCGGCTGCTGGTGTACAAGGCAGCGATCATGGCCCAGGGCGCGGCGAGGGGTGGTAAGGGTACCGAGCTGACCCGGCTGGCGGCTGCGGCGATCCTGTTTGCCGGCGAGACGGCCACCTGGGTGTGCGACCAGGGCATTCAGATCCACGGCGGCTACGGCTACTGCCTGGAGTTCCCCGTTCAGAAGCTGTGGCGCGACGCGAAGCTCTATGAGATCGGGGCCGGGACCAGCGAAATCCGCCGCATGATCATCGCCCGCGAGCTGACCCGGGAAGAATTCGCCCGCAAAGCTCAGCGCTAGAAGCCGGTTTCCCGACCCGAAGTACACGGCCACACAGCAGCGGGCTCGCTAGGCGAGCCAAGCACCGGGAAACGTCATTCCGGCAATTGTTAAGCCGGAATCCACACCAACTCTTGGAACTGCATGGATCCCGGCTGAAGTTTGTCCCGGCAGGTTTTAAGCCGGGAGACTGCCGGGATGACGTTCACTTCGATTACGGACATCCTGCTGTGTGGCGGCACACTGAACCGAGAAACGAGCTGATGCAACTGCCAGCAGGGTCACGCAGAGACGCAACAAGGTAGAGCGCCAAGCCGGTGCACTGCCCACCTCGCCTCTGCATGACTCCGTCTCAACCGGTCGTATCACTGCCGAATCGCTCACCCTAGAGTTGGAAGGGACTCGTCTATGGAAGAACAACTGGTCCTCGAAGAGCGGAAAGACCAAGTCGCCATCCTCACGCTCAACCGCCCCGATGCCATGAACTCGCTCAATTTCGGCATGCTCCGCGCTCTCAAAGCCAAGATGGAAGCCCTGCAGTTCGATCCCGACGTCCGTGTCGTCATCGTGACCGGAGCGGGCGGGAAATCCTTCTGCGCCGGCGCCGACCTGAAAGAGCGTGCTTCCCTCTCGGAAGTGCAGGTTAAGGAATTCATCCTCACCATCCGGGGCTTGTTCTCATTCATCGAGAACCTGCCCAAGCCCGTGATCGCCGCCGTGAATGGGATTGCCTTGGGAGGCGGCACGGAGCTGGCGCTGGCCTGTGATCTCAGGATCGTGTCCTCGACGGCCTCGATGGGCCTCACCGAAACACGCCTGGCCATCATTCCGGGGGCGGGCGGAACCCAGCGGCTGCCCCGACTCGTCGGCCGCGGCAAAGCCAAGGAGCTTATCTTCACGGGCCGTCGTGTCGACGCCCAGGAAGCTCTCCAGATCGGCCTGGTGAACAAGGTGGCAGCGCCCGAAGCCCTGCTCGACGAATGTCTCGCCATGGCGGCCATGATCTGCGAAACCGGCCCCATCGCCATCCAGCAGGCGAAATACGCCATCAACCACGGGCTCGAAACGGACATCAACACCGGCCTGGCCATTGAATCCAACGCCTATTGGATCACGATCCCGACCGAGGATCGTCTGGAAGGGCTGGCCTCCTTCAGAGAAAAACGAAAGCCCGTCTACAAGGGCAGGTAGGCAGCAGCCACGCACACGTCGATGTCGAAAAGGACGGAACATGACCGACACGAGATCAGAAAACCGGGCGTTTTGGGAAAATGAGGAGCTCCGACTGGATGGCCAAGTGTATGAGGCTGTCTGGCCGGGCGGTGAAAAGGCCGTCACGCGTCTGGCAAAACAGGGAAAACAGCCGGTTCGGGAGCTCATCCGAAAGCTGATCGATCCCGGCACGGAATACTACGAGCTCAGCCGCCTGGCGGGCTTCGGGATGTTTTACCCGGAGGTGGACGACGTCCCCTGCGGGGGCATCGTGACAGGGCTGGGAAAGATCCACGGCAACTGGACCATGATCGTGGCCAATGACAGCCGCGTGAAGGCCGGAACGTACTTTCCCATCACCCTGAAAAAACACATGCGGGCCCAGGCCATCGCCGAGCGGTGCGGACTGAACTGCGTCTACATCGCCGACTCGGGCGGGGCCTACCTGCCCATGCAGGCCGACGTCTTTCCAGACGACCAGCACTTCGGATCCATGTTCTACAACATGGCGCGCATGTCCGCCATGGGGCTGAAGCAGATCACCCTGAGCACGGGCGGCAACACGGCGGGCGGAGCCTACATCGTCTTCATGGCCTGCCAGTCCGTCATGATCGACAAGATGTCCTACTCCTTCCTGGGCGGTCCCCCGCTGGTCAAGGCGGCGACCGGCGAGGTGATCTCCGCCGAGGATCTGGGTGGAGCCCGCGTGCACACACAGATTTCTGGCGGCGCGGACCATTTTTGCAAGAACCAGGACGAAGCCATCGAGCGCGTCCGGGAGGTTCTGTCTCTCGAGCGGCCCCAGAAGCTCCACATTCACCGGTATGCGGAAGTCGAGCCGCGCGTGCCCGTGGAGAGCATCTACGAGATGCTGCCCGCCAAGATCCACCAGGGGATGAATGTCCGGGACTTCCTCGGGGCCATCGCCGACGACAGCCATTTCATCGAATACAAGCGGATGTACGCCCCGGGGCGAGGCGACAACATCGTGGCCGGAAAGCTGCGCATCAAGGGCATCCCGGTCGGAATCATCGCCTCCAACGGACTCGGGATCATCTTTGCCGAAGCCGCGCGGAAGGCAACCGAATGGATCATCCGCTGCTCGCAGGAAAAGACCCCGCTCTTGTTCGTGCAAAGCTCCCCCGGCTACATGGTGGGATCCGAATCCGAGCACATGGGGATTGGCAAATACGGGGCCGACATGGTGCGCTCGGTCTCCTGCGCCCAGGTTCCGCGAATCCAGCTGGTCATCGGGCCCGACAACGGGGCGGCCAACTACGGCATGTGCGGGCGCGCCTACCGACCCCACTTCCTGTTCCACACCATGCGGTCCAGGACGTCGGTCATGAGCGGGCGCTCGGCTGCGTCCGTGCTTCTTTCCATCGAGGAGCGCAAGCGGGCCGGCTCGGGAAATCCCATGAGCGAAGGTGAAAAGCAGGCCTTCAGCCAGCAGATGACGGAAAAGTACGACGGCGAAGCGCATCCTTTTTACTGCGGTGCGCGGCTCTTGAACGACCGAGTGCTTAAATTCAACGAGATACGTGAATGGCTGGCGATGGCCTTTGAGGTGAGCATGCTCAGGCCTGTCGGTGAGCCGGCTTTTGGCAATCTGCGGTTCTAGCGAGCCCGACCTCTCAGCGAGTGGAGCGACAGGACTCCGAGCATGGTCGCTGGCGACCCCCGGGGTGATCACCCCACTCAACAGCACACCTGCATCAGGCAAGGAGCACGTTCATGGCAAAGAAGACGACAGAGTACGATTATTGGAAAATCTTCCCGAGAATGCCCAAGAAGGTGACCATCGGGGATATTACGATTCGAGACGGGTTTCAGCACCTTGAGAAGTTCATTTCAACCAAGGCAAAAATCTTCTACGGCCAGGAGCTGATCCTCGCCGGCTGCCGCGAGCTGGAAGTGACAAACCTGGGGGCCGTCACGACGACCCCGCAGTTCGTGGACGCCGACGAAGTCATGAAGGCCATGCGCAGCGACGATTTCCGGAAGCGCGCCGCCAAGAAGGGCATCGACATCGACAAGGACGTGACCCTTACCTGCGTGAGCATTCGCGAGACCGCCGTCGACCGTGCCATCGCCATGAAGCAGGCCGGTTACGGCCCCGACCGCATCCTCATGATGGTCTCCACCGACGAGGAGCATCATTTCGCCAACTCGGGCACGACCCTTCCCAACTACTGGAAGGAAGCCGAGCGGTGCATCAAGAAGGCCCGCGACGTCGGGATCAAGATGTGCGGCACCGTGAGCACCATCTGGGGGAGCCCCATCAGCGGCGCCACGAAACTGGAAGACGCCGTCGAGTTCACGAAGCGCTGGTTCGAGATCGGAGCTCACGACATCGAGCACGCGGACCACGACGGCTCGGCCAACGCCGCCGACGTGTACCGCTACTTCTCGATGATCCTCGATGCCATGCCGAACCCCGAGGCACACCTGTGCCACCTGCACGAAACGAAGCGCATCGCCTCGTCGAGCGTGCTTGCGGCGCTTCAGGCCGGCATCTGCCGTTTCGAATCCACGCTGGGCGGCCTTGGCGGCCAGCCGGCCAACTTCCTCGATGACTGCCCCATCAAGGGCACCGGCGAATACTACTACGACGATCCCCGCTTTGTCGGACTCATCTGTACGGAGGATCTGCTGGTCCAGATCGATGAGCTGGGCATCGAGCACGGCTACGACGTCGATCGGGTCCTGTGGCTGGGCCGGAAAATGGAGAAGACGGCCGGCATGCGGCTCCGCTCGGAAGCCTGCATCAATGGCCGGACGCTCAAGGAAGGGCACATGAAGTTCGCCCGTCCGGGCCTTGGCAAGGTGAAGGAAAAACTGGGCGAGAAGCCGGACGCCAAGCTCCCCGAAGGCTGGGGCGAGTCGGCGGCCCTTCCCAAGAAGTACGGGCCTGCGGATCCGCTCTGGAAGAAGTAGGCACGGTCTGCCGAGGGGAGCTTCGTGCTTCCCTCGGCTTCCGGCCACTCCGGCAATCCCCTTCATCACTTGCGAGGCATCATCCCCGGGCTCATCCTCGACATCCCCTGTTTCCCTAGACGATCATTTGAAAATGTGAGAATAGTACATCCCATTCGCCCACTGCACCGGCGTGAAGATGCGTGGCGTCGGGTGAGTACCGAGGGCAGAGTGGTGACGATGGATGCACCGGACATAGAAAGCGTGGCCGGCAAGGGGAAGGTGCGGGGACCGGAAGCGTGGCCGAGCGGATTGTCGGGAGGCGGCTCCGCTCCGATTGCGTCCACAGCGACTTAAGCCCCGAAATTGCCGACGGGGCGGTGGCTGTCAACGGAGCCCCCCGACGAGCACTTCATGCCGAACCATCCACCAGGCGGCAGGAATCCCTTCCACCCGCTGCGATTGACATGCCGCCTCCGATTGGGCTGGGTCTGCAATGGAATATGGTCTAAGGCATTACGAAGCGGTCCAGAGGCTGTTCTGGTTTCTCTTCTTTCTCCTGTGCATGGCGATCGCTCATCCGGTTGCCA